>JAABRS010000070.1 GCA_011390775.1 Clostridia bacterium
ATGGAAGGCAAAGTTATAGAAACGGATATATCCAACAACGGTTTTTTAGCAAAAACAGCCAACTTTAAAGGTAAGGCTGCTCATGCAGGGGCTTACCCTCACCTGGGCAAAAATGCTTTAAATGCTGCAACTCTTGCAATTAATGCTGTTGGGCTTTTAAGAGAAACTTTTCAAGACGACGATCACGTAAGATTTCATCCTATAATTAAAAAGGGCGGTGATGCAGTAAATGCTGTTCCAGATAATGTAGAACTAGAAACCTACGTAAGAGCAGCTAGTGTTGAAGCTATATTTGATGCAAATGAAAAAATCGATAATGCCTTTATTCACTGTGCTAAGGCTTTAAGATGTGAATGCATTATAGAAAACATTCCAGGATATTTGCCAAGCAACTACTTCAAGCCAATGGCAGAAGCAATTGTTGAAAATGCCAAGGTATTTATTGAAGATGAGAATATACACAATGGTGGCAGAACTTTTGCCTCTGATGATTTGTCTGATGTTTCAGCAATGACTCCGGTAATTCAAATAGGTTACAGTGGATTTGAAGGAGATTACCATAACTATGATTTCAAAATAAAAGATGAAGAAATGGCATATATTATCCCGGGGAAAGTTTTAGCAGGAACTGCTTTCGATATGATGAAAGATATTGAAAAAACAAAAGAGATACTTAAAAAGTTTAAACCTACAATGAATGAAGAAGAATACAATAAAAAATGGCTTAAAATTTAACTCTAGGAAGGGATGATAATGTGTATGATATAGTTGTAATTGGAAGCATAAATGCAGACCTTGTATTTAAAGCCGACAAAAGACCTAACCCCGGAGAAACCCTTTTGGGAAATGACTTCAAGACTGTACCAGGAGGGAAAGGAGCAAATCAGGCAATAGCAGCAGCGAGACTTGGATCAAAGGTAGCAATGCTGGGATGTCTGGGTAAGGACCAAAATGGTGTTTTTCTGGAAGAAAATCTTAAGATTAATAATGTTGATACAAAATACATTAAAAAGGTAAATGATGTTCCCAGTGGTGTCGCAGGTATTGTCCTTGCTGAGGGAGACAATAGTATCATAGTAGTACCGGGAGCAAACTATCAAGTCGATAAAGAATACATCGATAAAAATATAGATGTGATTTTGGAAAGCAAAATAGTATTACTGCAGCTTGAAATACCAATTGATGTAGTGGAATATGTAATAGATCTATGCAGCAAAAATAATGTAAAAACTATACTCAATCCGGCACCCATTCAAAAACTTAAAAGAAGCATATTAGATAAATTGGACTTTGTAACTCCAAACGAACATGAATTTGAAATTCTTTACGGAAGTAATAATGAAGAAAAGATTTTGAAAGAGCAAAAAAATAAACTGATTATTACTAAAGGAAGTAAAGGTGTCGTATTCTCCGATGGAGATGAGGTAATTAACATACCTAGTTTAGAAGTAGAGGTAGTTGACACTACAGGAGCAGGAGATACCTTTAATGGAGCTTTTGCTCAATCAATAGTAAAAGGTAAAACTGTAGAAGAAAGTATAAAATTTGCTAATATAGCAGGGGCTATATCCGTCACTAAATTTGGTGCTCAAGGTGGTATGCCGACTTTAAAAGAAATAAATGAATTTATTAAAAAAAGGAAGGTTTAAACCTTCCTTTTAAAGACTTCTAAATCTTTCGTCTGTGAATTCTTCATTCTTCAAAGCTTCATTTATTTGAGCTATTAGTGTTTTCCTGTCTTGATTTAAAGTACCTTTTAAAGGGATATAGTTGGATGCATGATTACTTCTAAATACTGAATTTTTTAAATTCACACTTTCTAAAAAAAGTTTAGTTTCTACTGCCACTTCACTTGGAGAAAGAATATCAAATTTCCGATTTTCATAGTCTTTGTATAACTCGGTATTTTTTTCCATCATTAAGGTAAGAAGAGAAACATATTCAGGATTGATTTGACTAACTAAATCTGCTGATGAAATAGCATGTTCTTTCCAGTGGTTTTTACCACCTAATCCTGATATCAAAGTTATAGAAAGAGGTATCTTAGATTTTTTTACCTTCTGACCGGCCTTTATAATTTCATCTCTTGTGAAACCTTTCCTTACCTTATCTAATATAAGTTCGCTACCGGATTCTATTCCTAAATATATAATTCCTAATCCCAGCTCTTTTAATTTGAGTAAATCATCTAAAGATTTTCTTAAAATATCACCGGGAGTAGCATAAATTCCTATTCTTTCACATTCAGGAAATAATCTATTAATTTCCTTTAATATTAATTCTAAATCTTTAGTTTTTAAAACTAAGGCATCTCCATCAGCTAAGAAAATTCTTTTAACATTACCGTAGTAATCTCTTGCCCTTTTTAAATCTTCAAATATTTCCTCTAAATCTCTTATTCGAAAAGCTTTGTCCTTATACATACTGCAAAAGGTACATTTGTTGTGAGCACAACCTATAGTTACCTGTAAAATATAACTTCTACCCTCACTTGGGGGTCTATATACATTTCCTTCATATCTCATTTCTATACCTCCTAATTTTGAATTTTAACACATAAAAGCCCAATTGACAAAACATACGAATTTTAGAACTGTTTAAATTTATTAAAGTTCGCATAATATTGATAAATTGTAATTAATTAATTTATTGTATGTATTTATTTTGAAAAATTCTTCATTAAAACGAATAAAAGAAATAAGCATCAAAAAAATATTCGTAAAACATTGACTATAATATTAGTATTTGATAATATATAGTGGGCTATTGAGAAAGATAGCAGGGAGGTTTATATGAATAAAAAAGATTATGATGTTATAATAATAGGTGGAGGTCCGTCAGGTATCTTTACCGCATTAGAATTAATTGAAAAAGATGAAAATTTAAATATACTCCTTTTAGAAAAAGGAAAGAATATAGATGATAGAAACTGTCCAATTGGAAAAACTGTAGATAAATGCATAAAATGCAAACCATGTTCTATAGTAACTGGATGGGGAGGAGCAGGAGCATTCTCCGATGGAAAACTCACCCTAACTACAGAATTCGGTGGGGTTTTAGACAAATATATAACAAAAGAAAGACTGGAAGAACTAATAAAGTACATAGACACTATATATGTAAGATTTGGTGGAACAGAAGAAGTCCACGGAATGGATGAGCAAAAGGTACTGGAAATAGAGAAAAAAGCGGCATCAGCAGATTTAAAACTGATAAAAGCCCACATAAAACATTTAGGTACCGATAAAAACTATGAAATTCTGAAAAAAATTCAATACTATTTACAGAATAAAATTAATATTGAATTTTTAACAGCAGTTGAAGAAATTATAGTAGAAGATAATAAAGCAGTAGGAGTAAAGACCAATAAAGGAGATACTTTCTACGGCAAATACATAGCAGCAGCACCGGGTAGAGAAGGTTCAGAATGGTTTAAAGGTGAAAGTGAAAGACTTGGATTAGGACTTAAGAACAATGCAGTAGATGTTGGGGTAAGAGTTGAAGTTCCGGCTGTAGTAATGAAAGATATAACCGATGTAGTTTACGAATCAAAATTAATATACTATACAGACTCATTTGATGACAGAGTCAGGACGTTCTGTATGAACCCATACGGTGAGGTAGTAATTGAGAATAACGACGGTATAAAAACCGTTAACGGTCATTCATATGCAGATAAAAGAACGGATAAAACCAACTTTGCATTATTAGTATCAAAAGAATTTACAGAACCTTTCAACTCCCCTATAGCTTATGGAAAATATATAGCATCCCTGGCAAACATGCTTGGTGAGGGAGTACTTGTGCAAAGATTAGGAGATTTATTAGACGGAAGAAGATCAACTCATGAAAGATTGGAAAGAAGTTTGTTACAGCCATCTCTAAAGGATGCAACACCGGGAGATTTAAGCTTAGTACTGCCTTATAGATTCTTACAAGATATAGTTGAAATGCTTAAAGCTATGGATAAGGTAGCACCGGGAGTGTACTCAAAGCATACATTACTTTACGGAGTGGAAGTTAAGTTTTACTCATCAAGAGTTGACTTAGACGGTAAACTGGAAACAAAGGTAGAAAATCTATTTGCCGGCGGAGACGGAGCAGGAGTAACAAGAGGATTGGCTCAAGCTTCAGCTGCTGGAGTTGTAATGGCAAGAGAAATTTTAAATAGAAACGAAAGTTAGGAGATTAATATGCCAAATTTAGTAATATTAGGAGCCCAGTGGGGCGATGAAGGAAAAGGTAAAATCACAGATTATTTAGCCAAAGAATCAGATATGGTAGTTAGATACCAAGGTGGAGATAACGCAGGACATACTGTAGTTATTGGAGACCAAAAGTACAAGCTGCATCTAATTCCATCGGGGATTTTGTATGGAAATGTTCCTTGTATAATTGGAAACGGAGTTGTTTTAAATCCTAAATCTTTAATTGAAGAAATTAAGTATTTAGAAGACCTTGGGATTTCTTTAGACAGCCTTATGATATCTGATAGAGCGCATATTATTTTCCCATATCATATAGAAATAGATAGACTTGAAGAAGAAGCAAGAGGCAAGAAAAAAATCGGAACGACTGTTAAAGGTATAGGACCTTGCTACAGAGACAAGGTAGAAAGAACAGGTATTAGAATATGTGATTTTGAATATCTGGATTCTTTTGAAGAAAAGCTTAGATATAACATAAGAAGAAAAAATGATTTTCTTACAAAATACTATGAAGCAGATCCTTTAGATGAAGATAAAATAGTAAAAGAATATATTGGATATTTAAATAAACTGAAAAAATATATAGTAAATACTCAGCCAATAATTAGAAAAGCAGTAAATGAGGGGAAAAAAGTACTTTTTGAGGGAGCACAGGGAACACTCCTTGATATAGACTTTGGTACTTATCCTTACGTAACTTCTTCTCATCCTATCTCTGGAGGAATTCCTATCGGAACAGGGTTAAGTCCTTACGATTTAGAAAAGTCCTTAGGAGTGGTAAAGGCCTACACTACAAGAGTAGGAAAGGGACCTTTCCCAACAGAATTACATGATGAAACCGGAGACTATATTAGAGAAAAAGGATTCGAATACGGAACAACTACAGGTAGACCTAGAAGATGCGGATGGCTTGATATAGTTATGTTAAATTACTCAAGAGACATAAACGGTCTTACAACAATGGCAATAACTAAACTTGATACTTTATCAGGATTAGATAAATTGAAAATATGTGTAGCATACGAACTTGAAGGTAAAAAAATCGATTATTTCCCATCCAGTTTAGAAACACTATCAAAATGCAAGCCGGTTTATATTGAAATGGATGGTTGGAAGTTTGAAGATATAGAAAAAGCAAATACTTACGAAGAGCTTCCTGAAAATGCAAAAAAATACGTAGAAAAGATGGAAGAACTAACTGGTATAAATGCAGGTATTGTATCAGTAGGTCCAAAAAGAAGCGAAACATTTATCAGGGAAAAATTATTCATTTAGTGTTGACAAGTGACTTTAACTATAGTATTATATTTAAGCATGTGAAAGTGCTGAATATAAATAAGACCCATTAGCTCAGTCGGTAGAGCACCTGACTTTTAATCAGGGTGTCCGGCGTTCGAATCGCCGATGGGTCACCATACAAGGAAAGGTACCGAAGTGGTCATAACGGGGCGGTCTTGAAAACCGTTAGGGTGAAAGCCCACGTGGGTTCGAATCCCACCCTCTCCGCCAAAATTGGAGAAGTACTCAAGTGGCTGAAGAGGCTCCCCTGCTAAGGGAGTAGGCCTTAATAGGGCGCGAGGGTTCAAATCCCTCCTTCTCCGCCAGATCAAAACAAAGGGCCTTTAGCTCAGTTGGTTAGAGCGTCCGGCTCATAACCGGCAGGTCTGGGGTTCGAGTCCCTGAAGGCCCACCATATATGCCCAGATAGCTCAGTCGGTAGAGCAGTGGACTGAAAATCCTCGTGTCGGTGGTTCGATTCCGCCTCTGGGCACCACTAAAGATAGTCTTATCAATAGATAGGGCTATTTTTTATTCTTAATCAAGCTTTTAAGTTGAATTTCAGTTTGAATAGTTTACAAACTTTTAAAAAAATCAATTTTAATATTAAGTTTTAATAAATTTTGAATACTTATTAATTTTAATATTTAATGAATAAATATACTAGATTATTAAATAATTTATACTATTAATAATATTATTTTTATGATATTGCTAAAGCTTTAAATACAAAACTATATCTTTATCTTTTTCTAACAAGCTATTCAGTAAATTATTCACTACATAATGAATATTATATCAAAATTAGGGTATAATATAAGTTAGGATGGTATGTTATTCATAAACATAATTATATTTTAAATTAAGTATTTATACAGAAGTATAGCGAGGAGTTAATATGAAATTAGAAATAAAGACTTTGGGAATTTTCGATATCAGATTAAACGGAAATTCAGTAATAAAAAAAAGCAAACAAGCCTGTATAATAAACAAACTACTCCAGTACTTCATAGCATTTAGAAACATTGAAATTCTTCCAGAAACAATAATGGAAAATTTATTTTCAGAAAATGAATATTCTGATCCTAAAAGTACCCTTAGCACTCAGATTTACAGACTTAGAAAATTATTAAAAAGTATGGTTCATGAAGGTGAAGAGGAAAGTAAATATTTCACTATAAGCGCTATAAATGGTAACTACATCCTGGAAGTAGGAGAAAAAGTAGAAATAGATGTAGATAAATTCGAAGAACTAATAAAACAAGGAGATCAAATAATAACGAAAAACCCAGATGAAGCCCTTGAAATATACTATAAAGCACTGGATATCTACGGAGGCTTTTTTTTATCTGAATACGCATATGAAGTATGGCTTATCCCTTTGCAAAATTACTATAACAGACTGTATTTGAAAGCTATATTTCAAACAATTAATCTACTAAAGAAAAATGAAAACTACGATGAAATAATAAGAATTTGTGAAAAAGCATTATATTTTGAACCCTATGATGAAGATATTCATATCTGTTTCATGGAAGCGATGCTAAAGCAAGGTCAGTTTACAAGTGTGTTAAAACATTACGACTATATTGTAAATTTACTTAAAAAAGAAATGGATATAAATTCATCTCCTAAACTAAATAAATTTTATGAAAAGATTGAAAGTACGTTATCAGAAAAAAGAAAAATGTCAGCAATAGATTTTTGGAATAGAATTGAATTAGAAGAAAATGAAGGAGCTAAATGTTGTGATTTTAGAGATTTTAAAGCTATAATAGATAATCAAAAAAGAAAAAGTGAGAGAAATACTGAAGCTGATTATGTAGTAATTTTATCTAATGAATCGGAAAAAAATGACGGTACAAATTCTAAAATATGGGTTAAAGAAATGACTCAAATTTTGAAAAATATTCTAAGAAAAGGTGATATATTTACTGTCTGGAATGAAAAACAGATAATTATATTGCTGCATGATGTAAAATACCATTCACTAATAATAGAAAAAAGATTAAGAAATAAAATACGAAACTGCCCTAAAATTGCGAAGATTAGAATTAACATAGAATCTAATCCTATATTAGAAGGGAAATTAGATGAAAAAGAAATATCTGGATAATTTCATATAAAAATTTAAAGACCTTTTATGAAGGTCTTTTTTTTGTGTCTAATATGTGATTTCCAAATGTTAAAATTAATTTAATAGAATACCTAATCTATGAAAGGAAGTGATTCTATGGAACATATTTCAAAAAATGATTTTTTCCTAATATTTAAAGGTATTTTTAATACAGAAGGTAATTTCGAGGACTACATATTGACTAAAACCAGCGATAACTTCCAAGAAGTCTCAGGAATGGATCCTAATTACATATTAGGAGAAAAAATATCAAAAATAGCTGTAGAAGAAATGAATAGTATAAAACTACGAGAAATTCAAAAATATATGATTCCAAACACCAAAAAAAAACACGAAATATACCTAAAAGATTTAAATAAAACTTATTTTATAAATATATTTAGTGATGATAGAGATTATATGATTATTTTTTATACTGATATATCAAAATACATAAAAGAAATAGAAAAATTAAAATTTAAACTACAATATTCAGAAGGAGAAGTCATAGACTTCACAAAGAAAGATTTAACCAGATATAAAGATAGTCTTACAAGACTATATACAAGAGAATTCTTTTATGAAGAACTTAAAAGGTTAAATACTATAAGACAGTTGCCTTTAAGCTTAATAATGGGTGATCTCAACGGACTAAAACTTATAAATGATGCCTTCGGACATTCTATGGGAGACAAAGCTCTAAAGAGAACAGGAGAAATTCTTCAAGAAACTTTCAGAGACGAAGACATTATTGCAAGAGTAGGGGGAGATGAATTTATGATCCTTCTAACAAAAACAGATGAAAAAACAGCAGAAGCAATTTTAGAAAGAGTGAAAGAAAAATGCTTAGAAAGACCACTCGAAATCATAAATATAAATATAAGTTTTGGAATATCAACAAAAACAAATTCTAAAGAAAATATCTATGAAGTACTAAAAGTAGCTGAAAATAAAATGTATTTTAACAAACTTAAAGAAGGAAAACAAGCAAAACTTTCAATAATTAACTATCTAAAAGAAACATTGCAGAAAATAACCTTCGAAAATAAAAATCATTACGAAAGATTAAAAGTTATGGGTTTGGAAATGGCAGGCATATTAAATTTTAATGAGGTGGAAATTGAAGAAATCAAGCTCTTGTGTGATTACCACGACATAGGGAAAATTGGTGTACCTAAAAAAATTCTACAAAAAAAAGCAAAACTTACACAACAAGAATGGAGAAGCATGAAAAAACACCCGGAAATTGGCTACAACATAATTAAAGAATCAAGAGAAGTCATATCTATAGATGAATTAATACTACATCATCATGAAAGATGGGATGGTAAAGGATACCCAGGACTATTAGAAGGTAAAGAAATCCCTTTAGTCGTAAGATTATTTTCAATCCTTGATTCTTATGATGCTATGGTCAATAAAAGACCATATAAAAAACAAATGACAAAAAAAGAAGCTTTAGATGAAATAAAAAACAAAGCAGGAAGTCAATTTGATCCCAATATCGCAAAGGTATTTATAGAATTAATGAAAGACACTAAAAAATTCAAATTATTTAATGAAAAAGAATTACCAGTAAATTATTAATCGATAAAATGCCAGGATT
>JAABRS010000071.1 GCA_011390775.1 Clostridia bacterium
GAAAAGGAGTTGATTTAATATTCAAATATAAGTAGAGAAAGTAATAGAATTATTTTTCCTGGTAAATCATATATATCAAAATAATAACATCGAATGTAAAAAAAGGCTGGATGAAAAAATGATAAATTTTAGAAGTATAATAAATGTAAAAATGCTTCTAACAGAAGCATGAATAAAAATTAAAAATATGAGGAGGTAATGAAGGAAAACTAAAAGTGTTAAAAATTTTAGAATGACTGA
>JAABRS010000072.1 GCA_011390775.1 Clostridia bacterium
CTTCTTGTATTTATAAGCTCGTTATTTAATTTTTGTATTTCTTCAAAATATTCATTACTTTCACTTTCTTTATCTTCTATAGTTTTTTTGAATTCTTCTCTTATCAAGTTTATATATTCATTATATATCTTTAAATGTTTATTATATTTATGAGAATCTATATCTTTACTATCTATAATTAATAAGGAAACTTTATCAGCTACAGACATTATAAAAGTAGTTACTGGAATATTTTTTCCTTCTGAAAATAGTTGAGAAGTAACCACTGAAGCTTGTTCAGAAACTAGACAACTTTGAATATTGCGAATTAAATCCTTGTGAGATTCTTTTGGAAATACTCCTAATATATTCTCTCCTAATTTTAAATTAAGATCTTCATGATTCCATATTATTTTTTCTATTTCATTTTTATTATTTAAAACTAGCAGTATTTTCATATTATCTCCTAAATATTTTTACACGCCCAATCTATAAGTTCGTCAAAAGTTGAAGCCATAGTATCTATATTCCATTCTTTTCTTAAATTTTGTGATGAATCAAAGGCTCTTCCTCCAACAGCTATTTTAATTTTATGATTCTCATCTTTATCTCTAATACTTTCAATTATATGTTTACAATCTTGAAGATAATTAGGCATTGTTACCGACAATAGTAAAAGCTGAGGATTATATTCTTCTAAAGTACTCATTATGCTTTCTTTAGGCACTGCGGCTCCAAGATATATTGTATCCCAACCTTTCAATTCAAATAAGTCGCATAACATTCTTATACCCATTTCATGAAGTTCATTACCTACACATAATGCAACCATGGTTTTATCATTTCTAGGGGTTGAAAATATTCTAGAATATAGCTGTGACATAACTCCTTGAGTAATTGCTGTAGCATAATGTTCTTTATCTACAGTAATTTCACCTTTATACCATAAATTCCCTATTTCTCTCATAACAGGATTAAAAACTTCTATATATATATCTTCAATTGAAGTACCAGATTTTACTGCATCTAGTATTATGCTGCTGCTTTTTCTTTTATCTCTTTCTAATAAACTATTTATATAATCTCTAGCTATTTCTTTATATCTGCTTTCATCTGTGAAGTCCATTTCTTTTAATTGAAATTCATCTATTATATTTATGGAATTATCTATATATACAGATGCTTTTTTAACATAATTTTCATCATTTACTACTTCTATCAGAATTTCTTTTAGTATTTCAAAATGCATTCTCATATGTTCTTTAACTCTTTGAGGACCTAAATCTTTCATTCTATAAGCGAGCAGACCCATAAGCCATGTAATATAGTCATTCATAATATTTGCTGAATCGTTTTTTACAGCAGAATCTAGTACATCTATGTTGTAATAAATATCCTGCATCATCAGTCTTTTTCTTCTTTCGCTTAATTCATCTTTAAGTTTTGAGTCTTTCTCAAACTGCTTGTTAAATATTTTTTGGGTAACTTCCATTAACTGGCTGTTGTTGTTCAATACTAATAAACTCATTTTTTTCTCCTTTCGGGTATATATTAAAAATATTTTTTTATTTGAATAGTTTATTGGATTTTTGTGTATAATAAATAATAACTTAATAAATATGAAGGGGTAAAAATATGAAAATTATAAATAAAAAAACAATTTCAATTGCTTTAATACTATTATTAATAATTATAACCTATTTTGCTTTTTTTTCAAGAGATGAAAATGCTGTTGAAGTTAAGACTATGAATTCATATATTGGAGATATAGAAAAAACCGTTAAACTATCTGGTACCATTGAATCTTCAGATTCAGAAGTAATTAACTTACCACCTAATTTAGAAGTATTAAAAACATATTACAAAAAAAATGATTATGTGAAAAAAGGTGAATTAATTGCTGAATTAGAAATTGACGACCTAAAAACTTCCTTAGATAAGGCTGAGCTTAATTTGGAACAGTTAAAAAGAGATCTTGAAGATTTAAATGGTACATCTTCTGACTCTGAAAGACTTCTCCTTGTAAATGCAGTAGAGAAAGCTAAAACCAACTTAAACAGTATAGAAAGAGATTTGGAAAAGGCTAGGGAAAATTTAAAAACTAATAAAATTTTACTGGACAGTGATGCTATCAGCCAAAAAGAATACGAGGCACAGGTTGATGTAGTAGAAGATTTACAATCAAGTTTAAAAAATGCTGGAATAACTTATGAAGATGCTAAACTTAATTTATCAAATTTAAATTCTAATCAAGATAATGCAGGTGATAAGTTAAAACTCCAAATAGAAGCTCTTGAACTAGATATAATTAGTATTGAAAAAAGCATTTCAGAAAGGAATATTTATGCAAATTTAGATGGTATAATAACTGAATTTAATATTAAAGAAAACCGTGTAACAAATAATTCATCAATAATATCTATATATAATGATTCAATTTACGAGTTGGTATCATTAGTACCTCAAGAAGATGCAATATTAATAGAAAAAAATCAGCAAGCAGATATTTCTTTAGATGGACTGGAAAAAATTTACTCAGGCTATGTATTTAGTGTTGGAAAAACTGCTGAAATTGACTCTGCCAGTGGAAGTCAAACTCCTAAAGTTGAAATAAGAGTAATAATAGATGAACCAGATGAAAAAATAGTAACGGGATACAATGGTGATGCTCTTATATCTCTTAAAAAAATGAAAGATGTCTTATTAATAAGAAATGAAGCAATAAAAACAGATGATGAAGGCAAATATATATTTATAATAAATGGTAATTCTGTTAAAAAAACTTACATTGAAACTAATATGTCAGATGGTTACTTTACTTCTATTGGTTCTGGAATAGAGGCAAATGAACAGATTGTATTAAATCCTCCTGAGGAACTTCAGGATGAAAATAGTGTAACTGTAATTGATTAGGAGGTAGTCGTGGAGAAATATAAATTAGAATTTATGAATTACTTCAATAATAACAATAAGGATGAATGTGTTAATTTTACTTTAAATGGTATTATAAATAATTTTTTTACAATTCCTCAGCTATATGAGGATATTTTAACACCTGCTCTCTACAGTATTGATGAGTGTCCGGAAAATGATCAAGATTGTATATGGCAAGAACACGTTAAAACTTCTATAGTAAAAACAGTTATAGAATGTGTATATCCAGAAATAATTAAGCAAAAAAAAGAAATTAAACAATTAGGAATAAAGGTAGTTTTAGCATGTCCTGAACAGGAGTATCACGAAGTCGGTTTGAGAATGATTTCAGATTTTTTTACATTAAATGGCTATGAATCTGTTTATATT
Source organism: Clostridia bacterium (assembly GCA_011390775.1). Classification (GTDB taxonomy): domain Bacteria; phylum Bacillota; class Clostridia; order Tissierellales; family Dethiosulfatibacteraceae; genus UBA8670. The sequence goes on from JAABRS010000072.1 coordinate 3,283, forward strand.
GGAAGCAATACCCCCAGAGATCAGGTCTCCTTAGCTATTGAAAAAGAAACTCCTAAATATGCTGCTATAAGTGTTACTGACTATTATCTGCTTTTCGAAACACAAAAACTCATAAAAGAAATTCGCAGAAAATCAAAAGATTCTATTAAGATTATTTTAGGTGGAAGTGCCTTTCAAAAAAATATGAATTCTTTTAATTTAATTGGGGGAGATATATATCTCAAATCTTATGGAGATATTGTAAAACTAAAGGAGGATGACTTGAATGAGATTAGCATTTAAGATAGCCCTTCGATTTTTAAAGTCCGGTAGAGGTCAAACCATATTAATCGTATTAGGAATTTCAGTTGGTGTAGCTGTACAGCTTTTTATAGGGTCATTGATACAGGGTCTTCAGATTAATTTGCTTGAAACAACCATTGGAAGTTCTTCTCATATAACTATTAACCCTACAAACGAAGAAAAAACTATAGATAATTATGATCGTGTATTATATGAAACAAATATCAGCAGTCCTGAGATAATCAATATTTCTCCTGCAGTAGACGGTCCTTCTAATTTAGATTATGAAGAAGATATAGTTCAAGTTCTTATTAGAGGTTTCAATATTGAAGATGCCGATAAAATATATAAAATAAACAGCAATATTTACGAAGGGAGAGCTCCTGAGAGAAAGGATGAAGTGATAATAGGTAAAGATTTAGCTTTAAAATCAGGATTAAAGTTAGGAGACGATGCAGTTATAATCACTCCAGGAGGAGGAAGTTTGAAGCTAAACATTGTAGGTTTATACGACTTGAAGGTTGCCTCAATAAACGAAACCTGGCTAATAACCAGTATGGAAACAGCTCAGGATATTCTTTCTATAGATGATAAAATTACCTCTGTAGAAATGCAGGTAAAAGAAGAATTTGATGCTGATATTATAGCAAAGGATTTATCTTATACCCTCTCCCAGGAAGATTTAAAAGTAGATAACTGGAAGGATCAAAACCAATCCTTACTAAGCGGTTTAAACGGACAAAGTGTATCCAGTGTTATGATACAGGTTTTTGTATTAGTAGCTGTACTACTAGGTATTTCAAGTGTTTTAGCTATTTCTGTAGTTCAAAGATCAAGGCAACTGGGCATATTGAAAGCCATGGGTATACAGGATAGAGATGCCAGTTTGATTTTTGTATTTCAAGGGCTGATGCTTGGTGTTATCGGAGCTTTCTTAGGTATAGCTCTGGGCTTTGGACTTCTTATAATGTTTACTAAATTTGCTGTTAATCCAGATGGAAGTCCTGTAGTACCTATTTATATAAATAACGGATTCATTGCATTATCTGGATTATTTGCTCTATTATCTGCAACTATAGCTTCTCTAATTCCAGCAAGAATTTCATCAAAACTTAATCCTATAGAGGTGATAAAAAATGGCTAATATGATAGAACTAAAAAAGATAGACAAAGTTTATGGGGAAAAAATTAAAACACAGGTATTATTTGGAATCGATTTAAAATTTGAGGAAAAGGGTTTTAATTCAATAATAGGAGAATCCGGTAGCGGTAAAAGTACTCTTTTAAATATAATAGGAACCTTAGATAAACCTACATCAGGTCAAGTTTTTATTGATGGAAAAAGAACTGATACTTTAAGCAAATCTGAACTTGCAGTACTTAGAAATAAAACTATGGGATTTATTTTTCAATTTCACTATTTACTTCCAGAATTTACTGCAAAAGAAAATGTTCTTATGCCTTACAGGATACAAAATTATAACATAACCAGGGAAATTGATAAGTGGGCAGATGAATTATTAGAACTTACTGGTTTGACGAAGGTGAAAAATAATCTAGCTACAGATATGTCCGGTGGGCAACAGCAAAGAACAGCAATAGCTAGAGCCTTAATTAATAAGCCAAAAATAATTTTAGCTGATGAACCAACGGGTAATTTGGATTCTGATACCTCCGAAACTATATATTCAATACTTAGAGATATAAATGAAAATTACAAAACTACTTTTGTAATAATAACTCACGATAAAAGAATAGCAGAGAAAACCGATAGAATTATCGAGATAAAAGATGGTAAAATAAACATGGATGTAAAAAGATGAATCTATTTTTTTACATCCATGAATACTAATATTTTTTCTATAAAACTCGTGTTATTACTAAATATACTATGTATAAAACAACGATTATGCCTATAATCCTAAACATATCTATCACTCCTTCTTTTATTAACTAAAAACATTTAACTCCTACTCTTGATTATCTTATTCTTGAAGTTTACCGTAAACTCTTATGTAGTTTAGTATATCCGTACGAGATATTATTCCCAGTAGCTTTTCATCTTCAATTACTAACACCCTTCCTAAATCATTTGAAAATATTTTATCCATTGCTGTTTTTACTTTGCATTTCGGGTCAACTGTATATTTATCTTCAATAGGTAAAGCAATTTCTCCAACTGGAGTTTGAGCTCTTCTTTCTCTATCAACATCCTTTAATCTTTCAACATTAATTATACCTTTTACTTCTTCTCCCTCTACAACAGGAAAACTGTTGTATTTATACTTGTAAAAATATTCTTTTATTACTTTTTCAACAGAAACACTTCTTTCTATACTAACAACATCTTTTGTCATAAATTCTCTAATATGTATTTTATTAAACATATCACTCATCAGCATGTTTTGATAGCTAGATTCAGAAAGATTTTTAATAAACCAACCTATAAATACAAACCATATCCCATTTGCAATATCACCTGTGAATGCCCAGTATAATCCTAAGAAAATCAGAAAATAACCAAACATATCTCCCATAGATGAAGCTATTTTTGTAGCAAAAGTTAAATCGTCTTTCACTTTCCATATTATAGATCTTAAAACTCTCCCTCCATCCATTGGAAAAGCCGGTACCATATTAAATACAGCTAAAACAAGATTAATAGTACTTATATATCTTATAGCCCCGATCAATAATTCAGATGAACTAATAATATTAACTAAGTACGCTAAAACTGAAAAAAATATAAATAAAAAAACACTCATAATAGGTCCGGCTATTGCAATTTTTAATTCCTTTATAGGTGTATCAGGTTCTTCATCCATTTGAGCTATACCACCAAATATGAATAAGGTTATAGTTTTAACCTCTACACCCAAGCTTTTTGATACTAAGGAGTGGGAAAGTTCGTGCAACAATACAGATGCAAGCATAAGTAAAGCAATTCCTGCTCCAAATAACCAATATATATAGGGTTGAACTTCAGGATAATTCATAGGTAAGTATCCTGTAGCCATTGAAAAACTAATTAATGTAAATATTATTATCCAGCTTATGTGAAGCTGTACTTCTATGTCTTTTATTTTAAACAAGGTTAATGAACCTTTCATCAAAATCACTCCTTAAATTAATTATCTTCATATTAATAGATTACCCAAAAAATAAAAATATATAATTATTTAAAAAACTCTTGCAATAAATTACTGAGTTTGTTATAATTTCAGAAATGTATATTTATTGTGTATTTTAGTTATTTATACATATAAATTGATATATCCATAAATGAAAGGAGGGTATGAGTGAAAAATAATTACGACACCAAATTATGGGGTGGTAGATTTAGATCCCAGGAAGACGAACTGATGGAGAAATTTCAAAATGGTTTTAAAAATACCTTATGGTTACTAGAACCTGATATTATAGGAAGCATAGCTCATGTATCAATGTTGATAAAATCTAATATTTTAACCAAAGATGAAGGAAAAAAGATTATAGAAGGACTAAATTCAATACTTGATGATTATAAAAATTCTAATTTAGATATTGATGGTAATTATGAAGATGTTCATACTTTTACAGAACTAGAGTTAATTAAAAGAATTGGTGATTTAGGAAAAAAAGTACATACAGCGAGAAGTAGAAATGATCAATGTAATGTAGATATGAAAATCTTTGTTAAAAGTGAAGTTGCAAATGTAATTAAACTAATAGATGATTTTACAACAACACTTCAAAAAAAAGCTGAAGATAATCCCTACATAATGCCTGGTTATACTCACTTGCAAAGAGCTCAGGTTGTTACATTTAAACATCACTTATTAGCATATTACAGCATGCTTAAAAGAGACAAGAAAAGATTGAAAAATTCTTTAGAAACAATGTCTGAATCCCCATTAGGATGTGGTGCATTAGCTGGAACTACTCACAGTATTGATAGATTATATACAGCAGAATTATTAGGATTTCAATCAGTTTATGATAATTTTATCGATGGAATTTCAGATAGAGATTTTGTTATTGAAACTATGTCGAATTTTAGTATTATAATGATGCATTTATCTAGATTGGCTGAAGAGCTTTGTTTATGGACCAGCTCAGAGTTTGACTTTGTAGAGCTTGATGACAAATATACAACCGGTTCATCTATTATGCCTCAAAAGAAAAATCCAGATGCAGCAGAGTTAGTTAGAGGTAGGACAGGTAGAGTCTATGGAAATCTTTTTACTCTACTAACTGTGATGAAGGGGTTACCCTTATCTTATAACAAAGATATGCAGGAAGATAAAAATTCTTTTTATCAAAGTCTTACAACTACCAAAGAATGTATTGAGATTATGAATAAAATGATAGAAACTTTGAAAACTAATCCTGAAAAAATGAAAAAAGCTGTTAAAAAAGGGTTTTTAAATGCAACTGAGGTTGCTGATTATTTAGTTAAAAAAAATATTCCCTTTAGAGATGCGCACAGTATAGTCGGCCAAATAGTAATATATTCAGAAGATAACAGTAAATCTATAGAAGATTTAACTTTAAATGAATTAAAAAAATTCTCTGAAGTATTTGAAAATGATATATATGATTATATAAATTATGAAAATTTATTAAAAAAAGGAATAAAAAAAGAAATGTTATAAAAAAAGGAGAGAATCATGAAAAAATCAATAATTATTCTATTAGTATTGTCACTTGTTTTTACAATTATATTTACCGGATGTAGTAGTACAAATGAAGAACCAGAACCATTAGAAGAACAGGATACAGAAGAAGAATCTGAAGAAACATCAGTAGAAGATTCCTCAGATGAGAAGCCTTTAGAAGGAGAGCATTTAGCTGTAGCAATGAGCGCAAATTATAAGTATTTTGAAACTGTTACAGTTGATGATAACGGGAATGAAATATATGAAGGTTTAGATATCGATATTTTAGAGAAATTATCTGAAAACTTGGGGTTTACTTATGAAATTAATAATATGCCTTTTGCAAGTCTAATCGGATCTTTACAATCTAATCAAGCAGATTTTGTTATTTCTGGAATGAGTTACACTGAAGAGCGTGCAGAAAGTATAGATTTTTCAGATAAATATGCCACAGCTAAAGTTGGAGTTCTTGTAAAAAAAGATTCCAGCATATCTTCTGTAAAAGATTTAGAAGGAAAAAAAGTTGCTTGCAGCGCCGGTACTAATTTTGAAAACATCATTAAGAAAATAAATGGAGCACAGTTAGTCACATTTGACGGCCAAGCTGCAGTAACACAGGAATTAGTAATGGATAGAGTAGATGCTGCAGTAACAGGTGGAACTGCTGTTAAAAATATAGTGCTGGAAAATGATGATTTAACCTTCTTTATTATAGGTGATGATGAGATTGATTTAGGGTCTTTAAGTACTTATAATATAGGATTTCCAAAAGGAAGTAATTTAGTATCTATCTTTAATGAAGAAATCGCTAATTTAAAGGAAGATGGTACTTTAGATTCACTAATCACAAAATGGTTAGGGGAAGATTACGTTGATTAATTTTGGTTAGAAATAGAATTTAATAAAGAGCTGAAATTTTCTTTCAGCTCTTTTAATCAAGTTTAAGGGGATTTTTATGGAATTAGATTTTAGTATGATGACTAGGTATTTACCTTATTTGTTTAAAGCAACAATAACAACTATACAGGTTACAATTATATCACTGCTTTTAGGTGCAGTTATTTCTGTACCTATATCACTTGTTAAGCTTTCTAAGTATAAAGTACTACAGGCTTTAGGGTCTTT
>JAABRS010000073.1 GCA_011390775.1 Clostridia bacterium
GGGATATAAGCTTACAGCACTATTAAAAGAAGAATGGCTTAAAGAGATAGCTGAAAAGCTTAATATAAAAGAATTAGACAGTTTATATGCAGCTATAGGTAACGGTTCGATTAAAGAGCTGCAGATTATTACTCGATTAAAAAACAAATATATTGAAAACAACGACGTAAAAATCGATCCCAAAAAAATGAAAACAAAAATGAAGCAGCGAAGCAAAAAGCCAACCTCTGGAGTTATAATTACCGGGATGGATGATTTGAAGGTTAGATTTGCCAAGTGCTGCAATCCGGTACCTGGAGATCAAATAATAGGATATATAACAAGAGGCAGAGGGGTATCTATACATCGAATAGACTGTACTAATATTTCCGGTCAAGAAAATGACGGAAGATTAATTGAAGCAGAATGGGATCACAGTAAAAAACAAAAATTCACAGCAGAAATTCAAGTTGAAGCTGTTGATAGGCCCGGATTATTAAAAGATATAACCAATGTATATACAGAAAACGATATAAATGCTACTAATTTGAATTTAAGAGTAAATAAAGATAAAATTGCTATTATGAACATGACTTTTGAAATAAGTGAAACTAAAGAATTAAACTATTTAATTAAAAACTTTAAAAAAGTTAAGGGAGTAATAGATGTATTTAGACATAAAAAATAGGAGGCAAGATGAGAGCTGTAGTACAGAGAGTTTCTCAAGGAAAAGTTGAAGTAAATAAGGAAGTAGTAGGTGAAATCAACAAGGGATTGTTGATTTTATTAGGAGTAGAAAAAGGTGATACTACAGAGGATTTACATTATATAGGTGATAAAATATGCAACTTGAGAATATTTGAAGATGAAAATGAAAAAATGAATTTAAGTCTAAAAGATATAGATGGAGAACTTCTTATAGTTCCTCAATTTACTCTTCATGGAGATGCTAGAAAAGGAAGAAGACCAAGCTTTATAAATGCAGAAAATCCTGAAGAAGCCGAAAACTACTATGAAAAATTAATTGAAAACTGTAGTAAAGAAATAAAAAAAGTTCAAGGCGGAAAATTTGGTGCTGAAATGAAAGTTCATTTAATTAATGATGGACCTGTAACTATATTATTGGACAGTAAAAAAATATTTTAACTAGGAGGAATAAAATTGATAATAGAAACACTCAGATTGGGCTCTTACGGAGCCAACTGCTATATAGTAGGAAGTGAAAAATCAAAAGATGTTATGATAATTGATCCTGGAGCTGAGAGCATTAGAGTTAAGAATTTAATTTCATCTAAATCCTATAATCCAAAATTTATATTACTTACTCACGGTCATGGAGATCATATAGGAGCAGCAAAAGATTTAAAAAAAGAATATAATATTCCTGTGTACATCCATAAAAAAGACAGTGCAATGCTGAAAGATGAAAGATTAAATTTTACGAATATGATGTTTAAAAACGGAGTTTCACTCAATGCGGACAAATTTCTTGAAGATGGAGATAAGATAACTCTAGACAATATGAAATTTCAAGTTATACATACTCCCGGCCACACCCCAGGAGGAATATGCTTAAAGAATAAAGAAGTAGTATTTTCAGGGGACACATTGTTTAAAGGATCTATTGGCAGAACAGATCTACCAGGAGGTTCCTACGACGAAATAATAAAATCTATAAAAGAAAAATTACTGGTGCTGGATGAAGATACAGTAGTATATCCAGGTCATGAAGGTAAAACAACAATCAAATACGAAAAAGAAAATAATCAATTCTTGAAATAAATTACATAAATATTATTATGTAAACAATAAACGAATACAAAGATCTACAAAGGATACTGGAGGAGGAGTAATGGAAATAAAGAAGAATTTTAAACCAACAATAAAGTGTGGAAAACTAAGAAAAGAAAACATCGGAAACAAAGTAATTGTAACAGGTTGGACTCAAAAGCAGAGGAGTCTTGGAGGTCTTGTATTTGTAGACTTAAGAGACATTAGCGGTATAGTTCAAGTTGTTTTTGATGATAAGGAAAATAAAGAGCTATTAGAAAAAAGCGAAGGAGTTAAGTCAGAATATGTAATTGGAGTAGAGGGTATAGTAAGAGAAAGACAATCAAAAAATCCTTCAATGCCAACAGGGGATATAGAGATTTATGCTCAAGATTTAAAAATCTTCAGCGAATCTGATACACCACCGATATATATAAAAGACGATGATGATATATCAGAAGATCTAAGACTTAAAAATAGATTCCTAGAGCTTAGAAAACCTTACATGCAGAAGAATCTTAAAGTAAGAAGTAAGACCGTAAATATAATAAGAAGCTTCATGGAAGAAAATGATTTTTTAGAAATAGAAACACCTATTTTAAACAAACCAACTCCAGAAGGAGCTAGAGATTATTTAGTTCCAAGTAGAACAAACAAAGGCAAGTTCTTTGCTCTTCCACAATCTCCGCAAATCTTCAAACAACTACTTATGGTGTCAGGATACGATAGATACTATCAAATAGCTAAGTGTTTTAGAGACGAAGATTTAAGAGCAAACAGACAGCCGGAATTCACTCAGCTTGATATGGAGATGTCCTTTGTAGACCAAGAAGACATAATTAAGATAAACGAAGAACTTGTGAAAAGAATATTTAGTGAAGTATTAGACTACGAAGTAAGTTTGCCTATTAAAAGAATGACTTATGAAGAAGCTATGAATAGATATGGAAGCGATAAGCCGGACTTAAGATTTGGATTTGAATTTAAGGATTTAACCTATATATTTGAAAATTCAAAATTTAATGCATTTAAAAATAATACTAAAAAAGGCAAGTCTGTTAAAGGTATTATAATAGAGGGACAATCTGATGAATTTTCGAGAAATAAGATATCAAAATTAGAAAAATATATAAAAACATACAATGCTAAAGGATTGGCATGGTTTAAATATGAAAATGAAACTCTTGATTCTCCTATATCTAAATTTTTATCTGAGGAAGAATTAAATGCTATAGTCAAAGACTTAGACTTAAAAGAAAAAGATATAGTATTTGTGATAGCTGATGAGAACAACAACGTAAACAATGCCCTGGGAGCTTTAAGAAAGAAAATAGCTGAAGATCTAAATCTTATTAACAGCGACGTATTTGAAATGCTTTGGATTACAGAATTTCCATTATTGGAATACGATGAAGAAGAACAAAGATATGCAGCTAAACATCATCCATTTACAAGTCCTATTGATGAAGATATGGACAAATTAGAAACCGATCCCGCATCAGTTAAAGCTAAAGCATACGATTTGGTAATAAACGGAGAAGAACTGGGTGGAGGAAGTATAAGAATAACGAATTCTAAACTTCAAAATAAAATGTTTAATGTATTAGGCATCACAGAAGAAGAAGCATATAGAAAATTCGGATTTTTATTAGATGCATTTAAGTACGGGGTTCCACCACACGGCGGAATAGCTTTTGGTTTGGATAGACTAATAATGACTCTTACAGACTCTAAAAATATAAGAGACGTAATAGCATTCCCTAAAACTCAAAAAGCAACATGCCTTTTATCAAATGCACCGACGGATGTTGACGTAAAACAATTAGAAGAGTTAGGATTGAAAATAATTGAATAATAAATCATATGGAAGAAGCGAATTAATATATAAAGAAAATATTAATAGAATTAAAAATTCAAAAATCATAATATTCGGATTAGGCGGCGTAGGAAGTATAGCCGCCGAATCTATTTCAAGAAATTTCATAGATACTTTAACCTTAGTTGATTTTGATAGTTACGATATTTCTAATCTAAACAGGCAGCTTTATTCTAACTATGAAAACATCGGAAGAAAAAAAACTGAGGTCTTTAAAGAAAATATTCAAAAGCACTGCAAAGAAACAAAGATATATGTTAAAGATGAAAAAGTAACTGAAAATAGTATTGAAGATTTTTTCGAAATAGAATACGATTATGCAATAGATGCAGTAGATGATGTAAAAGCTAAATTAGCTATTATAAAATACTGTAAAGAAAATAATATACCTGTAATAAGTTGTATGGGTACTGGAAATAGAATCAACCCTGAGATGATAACAGTTGAAGATATTTATAAAACCTTTAACTGTCCATTAGCAAAGAAAATGAGAAAAGAACTAAAAAAACTTAACATAAATCAGCTTGACGTTGTTTTTTCAAAGGAAAGACCAGTTGAAACCTTAGACAAAAAACTAGGCAGCACATCATTTGTTCCCGGTTCTGCTGGACTTTTATTATCATCTTATGTTATAAATAAATTAGCCTTAAAAGGATAGGAAGTGATAAAGTGAAAAAAATTGGACAGGTAGTTAATTTAGAAAATGATAAAGCCTTTATTAAGGTTCCTAGAGCATCATCCTGTGGTGACAACTGTCAGTCCTGCAGCAGTGGATGCACGGAAAACGGACATATAATTAAAATAAAGAATGAAGATTATAATTTAGGAGAATTTGTAGAACTAATTGCAAAACCTAAAAATGTATTATTATATTCGGCCTTAGCCTACGGACTGCCTTTGATAATTATGATTTTTACTATAGCATATACAATTAATACTCTAAAACTTAGTGAAACTGTAGGAGGATTGTTAGGATTATTTTCTCTTCTGGGTTCTCATTTTATAATGAAAGCTATTGATAAATATCTTTTAAATGATACTTTAATAATAGAAGATATAAGAAAACTATAAAGAGGTACACTATGGAAAATGATAAGAAAAAACTAATTAACAGATTAAAGAGAATAGAAGGACAAGTTAAAGGTATAGAAAAAATGATTGAAGAAGGTAAATTTTGCGGTGATATAATTACTCAGATAACAGCAGCGAAATCAGCCTTAAACAGCGTTGGAGGATTAGTCTTGGAAAACTATACTAAAGAGTGTATTAAGACTAAAATTCAAAACGAAGATCCGGAAAAAACTATCGATGACTTAATCGATATTATAATAAAATTTAATAAATAAAGGAGAGAACTATGTTTGATAATATAAGAAAAGTAGATGAAGAAATTTACGATTCCATACAGAGAGAAATAGGTAGACAAAATAGAAATATAGAATTAATTGCATCGGAAAACTTTGTTTCCAAGGCAGTTTTAGAAGCTATGGGTAGCCAGCTTACAAACAAATATGCAGAAGGATATCCAAACAAAAGATACTACGGCGGATGTGAATTTGTAGATGAAGTAGAAACCTTAGCAATAGACAGACTAAAAAAACTATTTAATGCAGAACATGCAAATGTACAACCTCACTCCGGGTCAAGTGCTAATATTGCTGTGTATTTTGCTTTTTTAAATCCGGGAGACAAAATATTAGGTATGAATCTTTCAGAAGGTGGACACCTAACCCACGGTAGTCCTGTAAACTTTTCTGGAAAACAGTATGAAATAATACCTTATGGAGTAGATAAAGAAACGGAAACTATAGATTACGATAAATTAAGAGAAATAGCTGTAAAAGAAAAACCAAAGATGATAATAGCCGGAGCAAGTGCTTATTCAAGAATTATAGACTTTAAAAAGTTTAGAGAAATTGCAGACGAAGTTGGAGCAATTTTAATGGTTGACATGGCTCACATTGCAGGGTTAATAGCAGCAGGACTTCATCCAAATCCAGTAGGTTATGCTGATGTAGTAACTACTACTACCCACAAAACTCTTAGAGGACCTAGAGGTGGAGCTATATTATGTAAAAAAGAACATGCTAAGAAAATAGACAAAGCTATCTTCCCGGGAACACAAGGGGGACCTTTAATGCATATCATAGCTGCTAAAGCAGTATCCTTTAAAGAAGCCTTGGAAGATGACTTTAAAGAATATCAAAAGCAGGTAATAAAAAATGCTAAGGCCCTTGCTGAAGAATTCACAAAAAGAGATTTTAGAATAGTATCCGGTGGTACTGATAATCACCTAATGCTTTTAGATTTAAGAAGCAAAAACATTACAGGAAAAGAAGCTGAAGCTCTTTTAGATGAAATAAATATAACAGTAAATAAAAACACAATTCCTGATGATCCGGAAAGCCCATTTGTAACTAGTGGTATAAGAGTAGGAACTCCTGCTATAACTACCAGAGGATACAAAGAAGAAGATATGTCTGAATTAGCAGACATTATCAACGATACTATACTTAAAAAGCAAGATCATGAGACTTTAATAGAAAGAGTTGCAAAATTAACTGCAAAGGTGGAAAATAATTAATAAAAATATGGAAAATGATTTTTTCAACAGAAGCTATGAAACTTTTATAAATAAAAATAAACCTCTTGCGGATAAAATGAGACCGGAGACTTTAGATGAATTTTTCGGTCAGGAACATATAATTAGTAAGGGAAAAATGCTAAGAAGGATGATAGAAGCAGATATGATAAGCTCTATCATCCTTCATGGACCTACGGGAAGTGGTAAAACTACTCTAGGTAAAATAATAGCCCAGCAGACGGAAAAAACTTTTAAAGTCTTAAATGCTGTAACCTCAGGAGTAAAAGACATTAAAAAATACATTCAGGAAGCTATAGATGATATATCTATGCATAACAGACAGACGATTGTATTTATAGATGAAATTCACAGATTTAATAAACTACAGCAGGATGCTCTACTACCATATGTAGAAAACGGTACTATAATATTAATAGGAGCTACTACAGAAAATCCATATTTTGAAGTCAACAACGCACTGCTGTCAAGGTCTACAATCTTTGAACTGAAAAGTTTATCCCCAGATGACATCAAGAAACTTCTCCAGTATACCCTTGAAAATGAAGAAAAGGGTTTAGGTAAAAAGCAGATAGAAATTCAAGATGAAGCTTTGGAACTGATATCAAACTATTCCAACGGAGACGGTAGAAAAGCCTTAAATGCTTTAGAACTTGCCGTCGTAACAACAAGGAAAAATCAAGAGGGAAAAATTGAAATAACTAAAGATGTAGCAAAGGAAAGCATTCAAAAGAATACAAATTTTTACGACAAAAACGGTGACAAGCACTATGACTACATATCAGCCTTTATAAAAAGCATGAGAGGTTCAGATCCTGATGCCGCATTATTTTATCTAGCTAAAATGCTGGTAGCCGGTGAGGATCCTAAATTTTTAGGACGTAGAATAATCATTTGTGCATCAGAAGATGTAGGTAATGCAGACCCTAAGGCACTAGAAGTAGCTGTAAATGCTTTTAAAGCAGTAGAGATAATAGGAATGCCGGAAGGTAGAATACTTCTTGCACAAGCCGTGGTATACATAGCCTGTGCCCCTAAAAGCAATGCATCATATATGGGTATAAACAAAGCTATGTCTAAGGCTGAAAAATCAAACATTACAGTACCAAGCTATTTAAAAGATGAAAGCTACAAACAAAACAAAGATATGAGTGATGGAATATATAAATATCCACATAACTACAAGTATAATTACGTTAAACAGAGATATTTACCAGAAGGTATTAAAGAAAAGTTTTATATTCCGGGAACAATTGGGTATGAAAAGAAGATGAAGAAGTATTTAGAATACCTGGAAAATCTGGATAAAGAGGTGCAAAAATGATAAAGAAAATAAAAAATGAAGATTTATACAACGATAAAATTCTAAGTAGTATTGAGGAAAGCATTAAGAACTTAAAAAAGGAAAAATCCTACAATGTAATAATTGAATACTACAATGAAACAATTATCTCCAGTACAAATGATATAGAACAATGTGAAATAAACAAAGAACACCTTCTTTTAAAAAACAAAATTAGAAATTTTTACGAAAGTAAAAATATAAACATTAAAAAGCTTTACATACTAGGCTCTCAGGAATTTGACCTAATAGATGAAGCAAATTTTGTAGTAGAAGAAGCAGATAAAAATGAAGAAACAAAAAATATAATCTGGCCCTGTAAAGAAATATTTTTCTACGATGGGGGAAAGAAGATTCTAGACGACATGCTGGATAATGACGAGATAGATATTGTAGAATACGAAAATCAAATTCGAACATTAAAATACGAATTCGGTCTCCTTGATGAATTAGATGATGAGTTGTATCTTAACTAATTCATCATTTTTTTCTTCTAATCTTGACAAAATTAGTAGGGTATTATATACTTTTTTATACCCTATAAAATAAGTCGGGATTAGGAGGAAAAAATATGCTTCTATCAACAAAAGGAAGATATGGTCTGAAAGCTTCTTTGGAACTGGCCTTTTTTTATGGAAAAGGACCTCTTAATTTAAAGTCCATTTCCGAAAAGTACAATATTCCAGAAAGCTATTTGGAACAGTTATTATCTAAATTAAAAAAATCAGGTTACATCGATACTATTCGAGGAAAGCAGGGAGGATATCTTTTAGCTAAAGAGCCAAAGGATATAACTGTAGGAATGATTTTAAGAGCTCTAGAGGGAGAAATTACTTCTTCAGATTGTCTTAAAAACGACAAATGCGGTGAGGAAAACACCTGTGTTACCAGAATAATATTCGAAGATATAGAAAAAAGCATTAACAATATCATAGATAATACGACATTAGAAGATATGATACATAAAAGAAAACAAATATACAAGGAGGCTCATTAATGAGAAAGGTTTATTTTGACAATGCGGCTACCACAAGAGTAAAAGATGAAGTAATAGAAGAAATGAATAAATACTACGGGGAACTATACGGTAATCCGTCGAGTATATACAACTTTGGACAGCTTTCTAAAAAAGCAGTAGAGAGTTCTAGAGAAAAAGTAGCTAGATTAATTAACAGCAAACCTGATGAGATTTACTTTACCGGTGGAGGTTCAGAAGCAGATAACTGGGCTATTAAAGGAATACTTTCTGCCAATGAGAAAAAGGGAAATCACATCATTACTACAAAAATAGAACATCACGCTGTATTACATACATGTGAATATCTAGAAAAAAAAGGTGCAGAAGTAACCTACTTAGATGTAGATGAAGATGGACTTATAGATTTGAAACAGCTTGAAGATTCAATAAAAGAAAATACTGTTCTAATATCCATAATGTTCGCAAATAATGAAATTGGAACTATTCAACCTATTAAAAAAATAGGAGAAATAGCAAAAAAACATGAAATATACTTTCATACAGATGCAGTACAGGCTGTAGGAAATGAAAAAATAGATGTTAAAGATATGAACATAGACTTACTGTCATTATCTGCTCATAAATTACACGGACCGAAAGGGGTAGGAGCCTTATACATTAAAAAAGGTACAAAAATACATAATCTTATTCATGGTGGAGCTCAGGAGAAAAAGCTAAGAGCAGGAACAGAAAACGTACCGGGAATAGCCGGATTAGCTAAGGCAGCAG
>JAABRS010000074.1 GCA_011390775.1 Clostridia bacterium
TTTCACCATACATACTGTAATCTCCTGTTAAAGGTCCTATATATCCAATTTTGATAGGATCTCCATTAGCTTCTTCTTCATTCTCTTCTGGTTCTTCTGCTTCTCCATTTTCTTCTGGTTCTTCTGCTTCTTCCCCAGTGTCACCATTGCTGCAACCAGTTAAGGCTAGTGAGAATACAAGAAGTGATATTAATAGTAAAGATAATATTCTTTTTTTCATTTTATAAATCCTCCCTTTTAAAAATATTATTGTCTATTCTACAATAGATAGAATAAATATTCAAGAAAAATATTAATAAAAAATTAATAAATTAGATATGTACTTCTATGGTAAACGGGTAAACGTTTGTGTTTTCGAGAGATACACAATTTTCTAGTGAATGTCAACATATTAATATGTTGACATATCAACTTTTGAAATTGAAAAAATATACAAAAAATAAAATAAACTTACTAAATGTTATTTTATTAATATCAATAGAAAAAAAGAGCCCCTTAAAAGGAACTCTAATTAATCATATTTATAATATTTTGGATAAAAAATCCTTGGTTCTTGGATGTTGAGGATTTTCGAAAAGTTCTTTTGGAGTTCCCTGTTCTACTATTATACCGTCGTCCATAAATAGAACTCTGTCTCCAACTTCTTTTGCAAAACCCATTTCATGGGTTACTACAACCATAGTCATTCCCTCTGAAGCTAATTCTTTCATTACATCCAGTACTTCTCCTACCATTTCAGGATCTAAGGATGAGGTAGGTTCGTCAAAAAGCATAACATCTGGCTCCATAGCTAAAGCTCTTGCAATAGCTATTCTCTGTTTCTGACCTCCAGAGAGTTGGGAAGGATAGGAATCTGCTTTGTCGTACAGTCCTACTCTTTTAAGCAATTTAAAAGCAATGTTTTCAGCTTCTATTTTTGGAAGACCTTTTACTTTTATTGGTGAAATAGTAATATTTTCCAGTACTGTCATATGAGGAAAAAGGTTGAACTGCTGAAAAACCATACCCATTTTTGCTCTCTGTTTGTTTATATCGTTTTTTTCATCGGTTATTGGAATACCTTCAAATACTATTTCACCTCCCGTAGGATGTTCTAAAAGATTTAAACATCTAAGAAAGGTGCTTTTACCGGAACCACTGGGACCGATTACCACTACAACTTCTCCTTGAGTGATTTCTTCATCGATTCCTTTTAAAACATGAAGTTTGTCAAAACTTTTATTTAAATTAGATACTTTGATCACCGGCTCTCAACCTCCTTTCAAATACATTTAGTAATCTTGATAATGAGAAAGTAATAATAAAGTATATTATTGCTGCAAATACTAATGGTGAAAAAGGTCTGTAGCTTATACCTCTTATAGTATCTGTCTGATACATTAAATCGTGTATACCTACTACAGATATAATAGCAGATTCTTTAATTAATATTACGAATTCATTTCCTAAAGCAGGTAGAATGTTTTTAAGGGCTTGAGGTATTATTACATATCTCATGGCCATTCTTTGTGTCATACCTAAAGACCTTGCTGCCTCTGTTTGTCCCTTTTCTACAGATTGAATACCACCTCTTACTATTTCTGCTACATAAGCGGCACTGTTAAATGAAACAGCTATGACTACCAGCCATAAATCCGGCATAAAGTCAAATCCTACTAAGGGCAAACCGTAGTAAACTATAAAGACCTGAACAAGTAATGGGGTACCTCTTACAAAATTTATATAGCTTCTTGATATACCTTTTAGTATTTTGTTTTTAGATAAATTCATTAATGCCAGTATTAAGCCTAAAAACACACCAAGAAAAACGCCGAAAAAAGAAACAAGTAGAGTAATACCTGTACCTCTTAAGTAATAACGATGATATTTGACAAATAATGCTATAGAATTGCTTATGTTTGTAAATAAAATATCCATGATTCCTCCAGTTAAATATTATGATAACTATTCAAAAGGGATGAAAATTCATCCCTTTTGATAAGCATATAATTCTTTAATTTTTATTCGTCGGCTAGAAGAGTTGCTTCACTAATAAAAGTATCAAGCTCTCCTGTTTCGATTAGATTTTCAAGAGTTTTGTTTAACTCTGCTAATAGTTCAGCATTTCCTTTGTTAACTGCTGCTGCTACACCTTCTTCTGTACCGAAACTAATTTCCGGAACAATTAAATCATCATTTTGATTTGCATAAGCATCAGCTACAGGTTTTACAAGTACTACTGCTTTTATCTTATTATTTTTAAGTTCTAAAACCAAATCTGTAATTTTACTTAATCCTTTATACTCTGCTCCTGAAATTTGATTAAGAACTATTTCTTCCTGGACTGTAGCCTTTTGCGCTCCTACTACAGCTCCTTGAAAATCTTCTGGTTTTGTATATTTGTCAACGTCTTCAGCTTTAATCAACATACTTTGCTCTGCTTGGTAGTAAGGTATTGAAAAATCGATTACTTCTGCTCTTTCTGGTTTTGGAACCATACCAGCTACTATAAAGTCAATATTGTCAGCTACTAATGCTGCTATTAATCCTTCAAACTTCATATCTTTAATTTCCAACTCAACACCTAAGTCTTCAGCAAAGGCTTTTGCTATTTCAATGTCGAATCCTACTATATGATCTTCACCGTCTATTTCTTTATGAAATTCATACGGTGGATAATCGGCAGCTGTACCGAGTACGATAACGCCTTTTTCTTTAATTTTATCAAGCTTTGTTTCTTCCTTTGGTTCTTCAGGTTCTTCTTCAGGCTCTTCTGCTTCCCCTTCACTTTCTGCTGGATCTTCAGCTTCCTGATTAGGTTCCTCACCGGATGATTGAGAACACCCTACAAAGGTTAACATCATAATTAC
This sequence comes from Clostridia bacterium, assembly GCA_011390775.1. Classification (GTDB taxonomy): domain Bacteria; phylum Bacillota; class Clostridia; order Tissierellales; family Dethiosulfatibacteraceae; genus UBA8670. The sequence goes on from JAABRS010000074.1 coordinate 2,850, forward strand.
TACTAAAATAATTGAAATAAATTTTTTTGTTTTAAACATTTAAAATTCCTCCCTAAAAGTCTTTTTTTGTTTTAATGTGTTTTATTATACAGAAAACAACATATATATGCAAGTAAAACTTTTGATTTTCTTGAAAAAATTTTCAATAAATACTTGTGTTAATTGAAATGACTGTTGTATAAGAATTGAAAAAATGTAAAAAAAGACTTCTGCATTTAATTAAAAACAAACTTTTTGTTATTTTTAAGTAAAATACTATTTGAAAATCAACCCATATAAGGGTATGTATAATTAAAAAGAAGAAGTATTATTATATAATAGCGTATAATTATACAAATCTTATCAATATTCGTTTGACAGCCAAGTATAGATGTGCTATATTTTAATTGAAAATAAAATATTGCTAGGGGAGCTGTAAGCTGAGAATTAAACCCTTATACCTGAACCGGGTAATACCGGCGGAGGGAAGCGCTATCTATTATATATAGATATTTTACAGCATCCTCCTGAAGTGAAAGGAGGTTTTTTTGATGGATTTACAAGTTTTTTTAGAATCATTCATCGGGCAAGTAAGTGTAGTAGTTGTTATCGCAGTATTATTTGTAATTATAGCAAAAAGTGATAAAGGTGGTTTCAACACAAAAGCATTAGCTACATCAGCAGTGCTTATTGCAATAGCTTTTGCCCTGAACCAAATCACCCTTTTTAGAATGCCTCAAGGAGGTTCTATTACTCCATTAAGTATGCTTGTAGTAGTTTTAGTTGGATATTTCTTTGGTCCTAGACAGGGAATTATGGCTGGAATGGCTTTTGGATTGCTGGATTTATTAATAGCACCATATGCTATGACACCCATTCAAATTTTACTGGATTATCCTTTTGCATTTGGCGCATTAGGTTTGGCAGGATTATTTAGAAATAGAAAGAAAGGTTTAACTATAGGTTATATTGTAGGTGTATTTGGTAGATTCATATGTGTATTTATCTCGGGAGTAGTATTTTGGGGTATATATGCACCAGAAGGATCCAATGTATTTGTATATTCAGCGGTTTACAACGGTACATATTTATTAGTAGAAGGAATAATTACAATAGTAGTACTTCAAATACCGGCTGTGAAGAATATGTTTGACAGGTTAAGAAAGCAGATAGCTGAAAATTAAACTAAGGGAGCTGAGAAGCTCCTTTTTTTATGTGAAGAACAAAAATCAAATATTTTACAAAATACATTTAATTAATAAATTTTAAGATTTAAAATTCTCTTAACGGGTATAAGTATAACAATTGGGAAAAGGAAAAAAATTGAAAACCTTTTCTTGACTATTGAACCTGTACTGGTATAATTAAAGTATAGTTACTAAAACGTTTAAGTTAAGTAGGCGGTGTTGTTTTGAAGATTACAATAAAAGATATTGCGAAGCTTGCTGGAGTATCTACGGCAACGGTTTCGAAAATAGTAAATAATAAAATTGATGATGTTAGCGACACCACAGTTTATAAGGTTAGAAAAATAATAAAAGAGAAAAACTATACTCCAAATTACCTGGCTAGAAGCATGGTTACTAAAAAGACCAAAACTCTAGGATTGATAATACCTGATATAAGAAATCCATTCTTCACGGATATTGCAAAGGGTGCTGAAGATAGAGCAAATGAACTGGGATACAGCATATTTTTCTGTAACTCCGATGATGATTTAGATAAAGAATTTACTTATATTAATAGTCTTATTGAAAAACAGGTTGATGGAATTATGCTGGCAGGAGCTGCCAAAAGAGATAGGGATAGAGAAAGAAAAATTAATATAAATATTCCTATAGTGGCCGTAGATAGAAATGCATATTATAAAGGAATAAAAGGCAGTATTGAAATAGACAACTACACGGGAGCTTATAAAGGTGTAAATCATTTAATATCAAAGGGATACGAAAGAATAGTATTCGTTTCAGGACCCTTGGAAACAAAACCTTCTATGGAAAGATTAAGAGGGTATAAAAAAGCTTTAAAAGATGCAGGGAAAATAATAGATAATGAAAATATTATAGTAGGTACTTATGAACGGAATTTTGGTGAGAAAGTAATAGAAACCTTAGATTACTCATTAAAGAATGTTGGTTTTTTTTGCGGTAATGATTTAATTGCCATTGGTCTTATTAAAAGCTTAAAAGAAAAAAACTATAAAGTACCTGAAGAAATAGGAGTAGTTGGATTTGATGATATATATATATCATTACTAATATCGCCCTCTCTTACTTCCCTTAGACAACCTAGTTATAAAATGGGGTATGAATCTATTGAGCTGTTGATAAAAATATTAGATAATAATAATGAAGAAAAAAACAAAAAAATGTTAAAAACAAGGTTAATAATCAGAGAATCAACTAACAGAATTAACCTTGATTAAATAAAAATAAAAATAAGGAGTGATTTAATATGACGACACCACACAATAGTGCAAAAAAAGGAGAAATAGCGGAAACGATTTTACTTCCGGGAGATCCCTTAAGAGCAAAATTTATAGCAGAAACTTTTCTTGAAGATGTTACACAATTCAACAGCATAAGAAATATGTTTGGATATACTGGTACATATAAAGGTAAAAAAGTATCTGTGATGGGTACAGGAATGGGAGTCCCATCAATAGGTATTTATTCTTATGAGTTGATACATTTTTACGGAGTAAAAAACCTTATAAGAGTAGGATCCTGCGGAGCTTTTGATGAAAACTTAAAACTTTACGATGTAATTATAGCTCAAGGTGCTTGTACCGACTCAAATTATGCTGATCAGTACGACCTACCTGGAACATACTCAGCTATAGCTTCCTACGACTTACTATCTAAAGCTGTTAAATCAGCAGAAGATAAGGGAGTTGATGTACACGTAGGAAATATTTTGACATCTGATGTATTTTACTCTCAAAAAGAAGACAGCTGGAAGAAGTGGGCTAAAATGGGAGTATTAGCAGCAGAAATGGAAACTTATGCTCTATACTGCAATGCAGCTAGTGCAGGGGTAAATGCTCTTACTATACTTACAGTATCAGACTCTATTGCTAAGGGAGAAGAGACATCACCAGAAGAAAGACAAAAAAGCTTTACTAAGATGATGGAAATTGCCCTGGAGCTTGCATAAATGAAAGCCTGGGAAATAGCAAGAGACTTGTATGAGAATGCTGTCCCGGTTGTTTTGGAAGAAGAAGATCAAACATGGGCTATATTAAAAGAAGTATCTAAATTTTACGATCAGCTACTCAGTATCGACTGGGCAAGCAATGTACCCGGTTCGGGAGCTCCTGAAAAAATAATGGTTGCAGCAGTACAAGCTCTTGAAAATAGAGGATATGAAGTAAAAGACAGTGAAAGATTACTTAAAGAAGGAATGGAAGCTCACAAAGAAGAAGATTATGTTAAGCTTCATAAAATAACTGCAGAGTTAAAACACAATTTACTTAAAGCAAAAAAAAACGAAGAATCACCATACTGGAATTTTAAAAACTATAAATCTTTTGAAGAGTATAATAAGGAAGTGAAATTTCCTAAAAAAAGAGAAGTAGATGTAAATGATGATGCTTTTAAAGAAAAAATTAAAGCAGCATGGCTATCACAGTTGATTGGGGCAGCCATGGGAACCCAGGTAGAAGGATACACCTCTGAAAACCTATTTAAGACCTTTGGGGAAGTAAGAGATTACATTAGAGAACCAAATACTTACAACGATGACATAACTTTTGAGCTTGCCCTACTTGAAGCCTTTGAAAAATATGGGTATAATATAGAGTCAAGAGATATTGCATTAGAATGGGTAGGGTATGTACCCAGCGGCTGGTCTGCAGAAGAAATAGCATTAAGAAATATTAAATCCGGAATTATGCCACCGGAAAGCGGTAGCTATAACAATCCTTTTAATGAATGGATTGGTGCTCAGATGAGAGGAGCTATCTGCGGTATGCTTTCACCAGGAGACCCAAAATTAGCAGCAGAACTTGCATGGAAAGATGGAGAAGTATCCCACATAAGCAACGGCATATTAGGAGAGGTGTTAAATGCTGTTATGACGTCTATGTCTTTTGTAGAAAAAGACGTAAAAAAGATTGTCGAAACAGCAGTTAATATAATTCCAAAGGATAGTGAATATTATTCTGTAGTAAAATTTGCACTGGATAAATGTAAAGAATCCAATTCTTGGCAGGAAGCATTAAAGTCATGTGATGAAAGGTACAAAAAATACAACTGGATTCACACCTATCCAAATGCCTGTGCTGAAATTATAGCACTGTGGTTTGGAGAAGGAGATTATGAAGAAACTTTATACATCATAACAATGTCTGGAATTGACGTGGATTGCAATGCAGCGCAAATAATGCCTATCATTGGAATACAAAAGGGAATAAAAACTATTCCTGAAAGACTTATTCATCCAGCCTTTAACAAGCTAATAACTTACATGAGGGACTACGAAGAACTGACACTGGATGAATTAATCGAAAAGACAGTAAGAAGTATAAAAAAAGCAAAAGAAAAATAGGAGGAAGAAAATGAAAAAACTATTAACAATTTTATTAGTATTAGCATTAGTATTTTCTTTAGCTGCATGCGGTACTGATACCGATGCACCTGAAGAGCCAGCAGAAGGTGAAGAACCAGCAGAAGGTGAAGAGCCAGCAGAAAATGAAGAACCTTTAAAGGTAGCATTACTTTTAAATGGAACTTTAGGAGATCTATCATTCTTTGATTCCGCACATGAGGGGCTTCAAAGAGCTAAAGATCAATTTGGTGATGATATAGTTGTTGAAACTGTTGAAATGACTATAGATAAAACTAAATGGGTACCAACACTTTATGATTATTCTGACGATGGATCATGGGATATTATTATTGTAGGAACCTGGGAATTAGTTGAACCATTAGCTGAAGTAGCTCCACAGTATCCTGATCAAAAGTATTTTATATTTGATCAAGCGATGGATTATTCATCTGGTGATTTAGACAATGTATACTCAATTACCTATAAGCAAAACGAAGCGTCTTTCTTAGCCGGAGCATTAGCTGCTAAAATGACTACTTCAGATCAATTTGAAATGGTAGACCCTTCAAATGAAGTTATAGGATTTCTAGGCGGAACTGATAGTCCTGTAATCAACGACTTCTTAGTAGGATATATTGAAGGAGCTAAATACATTAGTGAAGATACTAGAGTAGTAATTTCATACGTAGGTAACTTTAGTGACACTCCAAAGGGTAAGGACTTAGCTTTAGCTCAGTATCAAAACCAGGGAGTAGACGTAGGATTTAACGTTGCAGGTTTAGCAGGATTAGGTCAGATTGATGCAGCTGTAGAAACTGATAATTACGCTATTGGTGTAGATTCAGACCAAGCATTAATAATGGGAGAACCTGAGGCAAATTATATTCCAACGTCAGTTCTTAAAAATGTAGGTGCTTCATTACTTAGAGGAATTGAAATGCATATGAACGATGAAGTTCCATATGGTGAGGTTGAAAGTTTAGGTCTTAATGAAGATGGAGTAGGACTTGCTAAAAACGAATACTACGAAGAAATAGTACCTGAAGATATCAGGACTGAAATAGCAGATCTTGAAACAATGATTGCAAATGGAGAAATTGAAGTTGATACAGCATTTGGTAAAACAAATGAAGAGATACAAGCTATAAAAGATTCAGTTAAGTAAACAAATTTTATTGCTTAGGTGGAATAGCTAATAGCTATCCACCTTTGTAATTTAAACGGTGGTGAGAAATATATGAGCGAAATGATTTTAGAAATGAAAAACATACTAAAAATATATCCTAATGGAATTGTTGCTAACGAACATGTAAATTTCTCCGTAAAAAAAGGTGAAATTCACGCCCTATTAGGAGAAAATGGAGCAGGAAAAAGTACCCTTATGAAGGTGCTTTTTGGTATTGAACAGCAGGAAGAAGGAGAAATATACCATAAAGGAGAGAAAATTAGTATAAATTCTCCTCATGAAGCAATAGCAAAGAATATTGGCATGGTGCATCAGCACTTTATGCTTGTACCATCTTTGACTGTAGCAGAAAATATTATCCTTGGAGTAGAACCTAAGAAGAACAAAATATTTACCGATATGGAAGAAGCTATTAGAATATCTCGAGATATAGCTAAACAGTATAATTTTGATATAGATGTAAGGGAAAAAATAGAAGACATTCCAGTAGGAACAAAGCAGCAGGTAGAAATATTAAAAGCCTTATATAGGGGAGCAGATATATTAATACTAGACGAACCCACAGCGGTCTTAACTCCTCAGGAAACTAAAGAACTATTTGACCAACTTAGAAAATTAAAAGATA
>JAABRS010000075.1 GCA_011390775.1 Clostridia bacterium
TCCTTCTACTGTAGAGGTAAATCCTTTATCGCCTTTTTTAGTATATATTTCCATTTTAAAAACCTCCTCGCTTTATAATATTATACCCATGCTCAGAGGTTTTAATCACAATGAATTAATTTACTATTTTTTCAATGTCTATAATAACACCAACATCATCTTCATTTAAGTAGTATTCAAACTTTACCTGATCTTCCGTCACAATTTCTTTTTCAATAATACTTTTTGCATCTTCCTCTACAACAAATACTTTGCTTCCAATTTCTTCAGGCACTCCGGAAATTTTAATTTCAATATGATTGCTGTCTATCAAACCTACATATGTTCCGGAATCTATTTTTATTTCTTCCTCATCGGGTTCTTCTGTTTCTGATGATACAGGTTCATCTCCATTTGAAATTTCTTCATCATCACTAGATTCAGATTCCTGAGGTTCTTCTACTTCTTCAACAGGTTCTTCTTCCTCTTCTTCCGAATTAGTATTTTCTATATTTTCTTCCGGTTCTTCAGGGACATCTTCCTCATTTTGTGAACATGCAGTAAATATTACCAAAGACAATGCTAAAATCAAAATAAAAGTAACTTTAAATTTAATTTTCATAATATAACCTCCTTTGTTTCTATAATAATATAGACGAAATATTATATAATTTGTTCCAATAAAATATTAAATCATAAAATTCTTTTATTTATTAAGAAACTAATAATTGATGTCAATCCTCCTAATGATGTTCCCCATATTAAATCTATTATAGTGATTTTTAAAGGCCAATCCTTTAAGGTTGCCAAGTTTGTCAAATCGTAAGTTGCGTAGGTTATAAATCCAAAAAGCATTCCTGCGAATAGAGCATATCTCCAATTGTCATTTATTATAGCCGGATTTACAACAAAGTAGACTATACCTATAATAAATATTAAATAAAAAATTATAGCTGCTGCCCAGTTTACATTTTCCCTCATAATAAAACCCAGCTGCTGACTGTATAGGTTTTTAGCTATTAACCCAAGCCAAGTTAAATCTATTACAAAAAACACAGCTAATGTTATAAAATACATTTTTATATAATCCATAATGTTCAAGCCTCCTTTACTTTATGCAATATATATACCCATTTTTTAAGTAAGTATATAAAAAAGATAGCTATTAAAACTATCTTTTTCTTTTAAACATTTATTCTTTTCCTATATTCTTCAAGTCATTTCCAGACAAATCCTGATAAGTCTTCAATCCAAATTCTTCAGTTACTGCAAGAACATGATCAAAAATATCTGATTGAATTTTTTCATACTCTGTCCAAACCGTAGTGTCTGCAAAAGCATATATTTCAACAGGAACACCTTTTTCTGTAGGTGAAAGCTGCCTAACCATTCTTGTCATATCGTCCCTAATTCTTTTGTTTTGATATATATACTTTTCTAAATATATTCTAAATGTACCTATGTTGGTTAGTTTAACATTTTCATTTATTTTTTCATTTATATACTCTTTTAATAATTCTTTCTTTTTCATTTTCTCAATCCACTCATTGTCAAGAAAAAAAACAGAATGAACGTCTATAAGTATAGATCTTTTTATTCTTCTTGCTCCTGACTCTTTCATTCCTCTCCAGTTTTTAAAAGAACTTGATACTAAAGAATATGAAGGTATAGTAGTGACAGTATTGTCAAAATTTCTGATTTTTGCTGTTGTAAGGGATATATCTATAACATCTCCATCTGCTCCGTGTTGGGGCATCTCTATCCAATCTCCGATTTGAAGCATCTCATTTGTAGCAAGCTGTATTCCTGCTACTAGCCCTAGTATAGCATCTTTGAAAATCAACATAAGTACGGCTGACATTACACCCAATCCGCTTAAGATAAGCATTGGACTTTTATCTATAAGATTTGAGATTATTATTATACTTATAAAAGAAAATATTACAATCTTTAAAACCTGCAAATAACTTTTTATAGGTTTCTCTCTTGAAACGTCGTAGGTTCTATATATATCGTTTAATGCATTTAAAGTAGCATCAAAAACTAATATTATCATAAAATAAATATACGTAGAAGTTGCTTTTTCTACAAAACTCTGGAGGTTGTTAAACACCGGAGAGAATAAAAATATAATCAATGGTGGTATTAAGTTTGCAATCCTGGAAAAAACTTTTCTGTTTTTAAAAAATTCGTCCCACTTAAATCTATTTCTTTCGGTATTATTGTATACTATTTTCAATATAATTTTTTTCACTATAAAATTAACTATAATTGCAAGTAGAAATACTAAAATAATAATACTAAATCTGGTCCCTATTTCAGAAAAACCAAAACTCTCGCCTAAATTATTAAGTGATTCTATGATATATTCCATAATACCTCCATTATGTAAACAAGATTAAACTTCCTGCCATTATTATCATTCCTAAAAAAACTCCAAAAATTGCAATGTGATGCTCTCCGTATTTTTCCGCTGTAGGAAGTAATTCATCTAAGGATATATATACCATTATTCCAGCAACTCCCGCAAAAATCAAGCCAAACATTAATTCATTTACTATCTGCCTCAACAAAAAATAACCTATAATAGCACCAAAAGGTTCTGATAATCCTGAAAGAAAAGAATATTTAAATGCCTTTTTCTTACATCCTGTAGCATAATAAATTGGCACTGACACAGCTACCCCTTCTGGTATATTGTGTATAGCAATAGCTATTGCTATACTAATGCCTAGTGTAGGATCCTCTATGGCACTCATAAATGTAGCTATTCCTTCTGGAAAATTATGAATGGCTATTGCCAAGGCTGAGAAAAGACCCATTCTCATAAGTTCACCATTTTCTTTAACCTGACCATCACACTCATTTTTAATATCCATTTTTTCTTCTAAATCATTGATGTCTCTCATTTCATGTGGATTCTCAAAATTAGGTACAAGTTTATCTATTAAAGCAATTATTCCCATTCCTACAAAAAAAGCAATCGTTGTATATAAAAATCCGGTTTTATCACCAACTACAGCCGATAGTGATGCTCTTGCTTTAGGAAAAATTTCTATCATAGAAACATATATCATTACTCCTGCAGAAAAACCAAGAGCAGCAGACAAAAATCTTTCATTTGTCTGTTTCATATAAAAAGCCAGGGCACTTCCAACTCCTGTAGATAATCCTGCCAAAAGTGTTAACATAAATGCAAATAATATATTACCTTCCATAAAACTCTCCTTCAGTCTATTATTTATCTTGTATTTTACATTTTATATAGTAGCTATGTCAATGTAATATTAGAAAAATAATAGCATCTCCGAAGAGATGCTATATTATTTTAATACTATTAATCGTCGTAGGCTTCTGAAACCTTCCATTCTTTCCAAACATTTCCTACTAAGTCTGGGTTTGGTTTTAATGTTTTCTTACCTGGTTTCCAACCTGATGGAGTAGCTTCAGTTCCTTTAGATTCTCTTACTAATTGGAAGGCTTGAAGCTGTCTAAATGTTTCGCTTACATTTCTTCCAACTGGTGGAGTTAACACTTCAAATCCTTGAACAACTCCGTCTGGATCTATTATGAATCTACCTCTTGTTTCAACGCCACTATCTTCATCATATATACCGTACAATTTTCCTATGCTTCCGTCTTGATCTGATAACATTGGAAAAGGAATATCTTTTCCTATCATTTTTGAAAGTTCATTATCATTCCACATTTTGTGTACATAAATACTGTCTACACTTACAGATAAAACTTCTACGTCAAGTTCTTTTAAATCGTCATATTTTTCAGCAACTGCTGATACTTCAGTAGCTCAGACAAATGTGAAGTCTCCAGGATAAAAGCAAAGTAATACCCACTTTCCTTTATATTCTGATAATTCTACATTTGCAAATTCACCTTTAATATATGCAGGTGCACTAAAATTTGGAGCCGGTTTTCCTACTTTGATCATAGTCATATCATCCTCCTTTTTTTCAGTAACTCTTTCTTCTACAACTTCTTTTTGTGATTCAGGTTTCTTGATGTCAGGTCTTTTACAACCTGGTTTAAATTTTTCTGGCAAATTTACACCTCCTTCAATCTATATAAAATAATTATAACACATATACCCATTATTTGAAATTCATATTCATTAATTATTTATTTTTTTAAATATTCATTTTCCAACATGCTTAATACTACAACATCGTAGTATTTCCCTTCAAATTTCAAGCTTTCTCTCAAAACCCCATCCTTTTTAAAACCCATAGACTCGTATAAATAAGCTCCAACTTCATTGAATTCATGATAATCAAGCCATACCCTGTGAATTTCCATTTTTTCAAATAAGTATTTTATTAATGCCTCTAAACTTTTTCTTCCTATTCCTCTATTTTTTTCACTAATTACAATTCTTTTTATTTCTATATTATCGTTTCCTTTTTCAAATCCTGCCAGTATACAATAGCCGATTTTTTCATATTCTTCACATAATATAAGGTGCTTGATATCATTATTATTTATTGCTTCTTTGTGTTTATCTTTTGACCACTTCAGAACATATGGATATCCTTCTTTTTCTAATTCTATTACAAAATCCAGATCTTCAACTTCTGTAGGTCTCCATTTAAAATTTTCAAATTCTATCATTTCATTTCCTTTCAATGTTATCTGTGAATTTTCTTGATTTATCATTTATTTTGGATAATCTCACTTTATACTCTTCCCAATTTTCTGCTGATTCAATTCTTTCACCAAAAAGCATTTTTTCCAAATTTTTTCTAATCCTATGAACATTTTCGTATGATTCATTGGAAAAATCATCTTTCAAAATATTTAATGTCATAATTAAACTTACTCTAATCTTGCTCTCGTCAAAATTTTTACTCTTCCATGTATCATTTAAAACCTCATCTATTTCTATCGAGTCATTACCTTCTAAACCTTTATTTATTAAACTTCTAATCTGTCCAACAGTACATTTTGATTCTTCACATATGCCGCAGTTGTCAACTCCTAGACATATACTGTTTATATTTTTTTCTGCCTGTTGATAGTAATCGTAAAGTTTCTTAGACGTTTTCTTGTATTGTGATACTTTTCCTTCTTTTCTATTTTCGTACAACTTATAAAGCATATAGGCAATTATTGAACCTAATATTATAAGAAAAGGAAATACATATCTAATAACTAAAAAATCAGAAGAGACTGAATTAATTAGCTTTGAAAGTCCAAAAAACAAAAATACTGCCGCAGCTGATAATTTAATACCTATTTCTGGTATTTTATCCCCTAATGTTTTACCTACTATAATACCTAAGCCTCCTGTAACCACCATGCCGCTTACAGTGCCTACAAGGGTCATTAGCGGATAGTTTGATGAAGCTCCTAGGGTGATTGCCGCCAGCTGGGTTTTGTCTCCTAATTCCCCTACAAAGAAAGCTATTGCTACGGTTATAACTGCTCCGTATTTTATTTTTTCAGCTTCTTCCTCTTCCTCATTTTCATCTCTTAAAGTCCAGAGAGCAAAACTAATAAAGGCAACTCCTGCTACAATTTGTATAGTATTTAAGGGTATTTGTGTTGATATAGCCGCACCTAAAGCTACGGCTATTCCATGATTTATAAATGACCCTATAAATATTCCTAGCAATACTTTCTTAACAGGATATCTGGTAGCAAATGCCATTGCCAGTATTTGAGTTTTATCTCCCATTTCTGCTGCAAAAATTAGAAAAAATGCTTTAATAAATTCACCTGTCATATTTCCTCCAGTTGGCTAAACTAATAAACCAATTTAGTATTTCCCTTACTTCTTTTTAATATGTCTTCGGAAGTTTTAACTAATTCTTTTTCTATATCTTTTTTGGATATTATTACCTCTCCATTATCTTTTAAGATTTTCCCATCAACTATAGTGTAAGTAATGTTTTTTGAATTTGAACTGTATATAATCGATGCTAAAGGATTGTATAATGGAAGAGTATTTATTTTGTTCAAATCCCATACCAGTAAATCTGCTGCATAACCTTCTTCTAATCTACCGGAATTAAAGTCTAATGCTTCATGTCCTTTCATAAGAATATTCCACATATCTTTTAATGTAAAATCTCTAGCATCTTCCTTGCTAATTTTACCAATAAGAGCATATAGTCTCAACTGCTCCATTGGATCCAGTGTGTTTGAGCTCGCAGCTCCATCTGTACCGATAGCAAGGGGTTTATTCTTGAAATCATCCCATAGTGTACCGTAACCTGAGTTTAATTTCATATAGGTTTTAGGACAGGCAGCTATGTAAGTGTTTTTATTTAAATATTTTTCATCCTCTTCTTTCATCCACAATCCGTGAGCAATAATACAGGATATATCAAATCCTCCTGCATCATTCATTACCTCAAAAGGAGTTTTATTTGTTTTTTCCAAACTATCTTTTACCTGCTCTTCTGTTTCTGATAAATGTATATGAACTCCCGTCCCTAATTCTTTTGCTTTATCTATTATTTTTTTTAAAGTATCTCCAGGACAAGTATAAGGAGCATGTGGACCGAATCTAAGATTAAGTCTCGAACTTTCTTCTCTTCTTTTCTCAATAATCTTTGCAGTTTTTTGAAGCTCCTTTTCAAAGTCGTCGGACATACCAAATATAGTTAATGCTATATCGCCTTTTATCCCGGTTTCCAAAACTGCATCGCTGATTCTTTCACCTTCCATATAGTGATCAGCAAAAGCTGTTACTCCGTTATTTATCATTTCAGATATTGCTGCTAAAGCTCCTATGTATACATCATTGCCAGTCATGTTGCTTTCATAGGGCCATATTTCCTCATTAAACCATGCATCTATATCAACATCTTCTGCTATTCCTTTGAAAATATTCATAGGGGAATGTACATGTAAATTTACCAATCCAGGACTTATAAATTTATCTTTACAGTCTACTATTTTATCCCCCTCAATAATTTTGTTTTCTTGGAACTTTTCTATTGTTAAAATTTTACCCTCTTTTATGTAAATATTCTTATTTTTAAAAATATTTCCTTTATGGTCTATAAGATTTCCATTTTTTAAAACTAAATCGCATTTCATCCATATACCTCCACATTTATTATTATTTTATTATAACATAAAGAGTAGGGATGTTGACAAATGATATTTACTGATAAATAATAGACTTATGTATGGAAATAAATAAAAAGGAGATTTTTATGGATAGCAAAAAATTAATAGAAGAACTTTCTAATGCTTACGGAGCTCCAGGTTTCGAAGAAGATGTATTGGAAGTAGTATCAAAATATACAGAAGATTTAAATATTCAAAGCGATTCAATGAACAATATGTACATAAGCGGCAAATACGATGAGGCTAAACCTACTGTAATGATTGATTCTCATCTTGATGAAGTTGCCTTTATGGTTCAATCAGTAGAAAAAAACGGTTTAATAAAATTTATTGCTTTAGGAGGCTGGATTCCAACTAACATTCCCGCTCACACCGTAATGATAAGAAATTCTGAAAACGAATATGTAAAGGGCATAGTAGCCTCAAAACCACCTCATTTTATGACAAAAGCTGAAAGAGAAAAACAAATAGATATAAACGAACTTCGTATTGATGTAGGGGCTTCATCAAAGGATGAAGTTGAAGAAATATATAAGATACCTTTAGGAGCTCCAATAGTTCCCGACGTAATATTTGAGATGAAACCTAATAATATTATGTTAGGTAAAGCTTTTGATAACAGATTAGGATGTGCAGGGGTAGTTGAAACATTAGTAAATCTGTCAAAACAAGATTTGAATGTTAACCTAATTGGAACCCTTTCAGTCCAGGAAGAAGTGGGATTAAGAGGTGCTGAAGTATCGGCAAAAAAAGCTAACCCGGATTTAGCCATAGTATTTGAAGCATCTCCTGCAGATGAACAGTATAAAGATGAGGGCTCTGCTCAGGCTGCTTTAGGAAAAGGAGCTCAATTAAGACACAGAGACGGATCTTATATCTGCCATCCTGGATTTATCAAATTCGCCAAAAAAATAGCTGATGAAAACAATATAAAATACCAAGAAGCTGTAAGACTTTCCGGTGGTACAAATGCTGGACGAATCCACCTTTCAAATAATGGTGTCCCTACACTAGTGCTAAGCATACCTTCAAGATATATTCATACCCACTACAACTATGCATCTCTTAATGATTATAAAGAAACTTTAAAGTTGGTAGAAAGTGTTTTACAAAGAATAAACTGGGATGAAATTAAAAATATGAACAACAGATTTTACAAAAAATAAAAGTTATATAAAAAATCTCCGAATACAACTTTTAAGTCGAATTCGGAGTTTTTTTTGTTTTTACATTATTACATTTTATAAAAATCATCGTATCCTAATCTTCTATCACCAGTTATTTCCCTGTAAAAATTCAGTTTTGCCATTTGATAGTAAGGTACAAGGAGTAAAAATCCAAGTCCTACAGTTAAAGCTGACACAATTACCCATCCTATAAATGAAATAGCAAACATGAAAAAGTCCATTTTGTGACCTTTCATTAGTTCTGAAGATTCTCTCAGAGCTTCCATAGGGGACATGTCTGGATTTTCAACCATTAGATAATATCCCATTGAGTATCTTATAGCTGCTATAATTCCCGGAACTATAAGTAGTAATCCCCATAAAACGACAAACATCATAGAGATTAAATGAAATAAAAAACCTCTTTTAAAATCTTGGAATCCATCAAATACCAAGCTGATATTTGGTTCATCGCCAGACTCTATTTTCATATAAAAGTAAACCACTCCTATAGCCAAAGGTCCTGCTACTAACAAACTTATGATTGAAAACAAACCGTTTGTTGAATTTACTGAAATTGCCCCTGAATTTCCAATTTTAATTACAGCATCGTTTACAGCATCTTGTGTAAAAGCGTCTGTTAAAAGCCACACAATAAATGTAACTACTGCAGCTTTAGGCCAATTGCCTGAGAGTTTTGTTTTTGCATCTTCTTTTAATAATCCTTGATCCATTTTTTCCTCCTAAATTATAAATCCTTAAAGTAACTGTTTTATTTAAATAATTATTATTTATGTTAATTATTATACTATTACATATTGCTTAATACAAATTAATATTAGATTAACCTTTCATTAGAAATTTTATGTTTTAAATATAAAGATTGAAATAATAAAAGAGTCGTTATAGAATTAATCTAATGGTATTTTAAACATGACT
>JAABRS010000076.1 GCA_011390775.1 Clostridia bacterium
ATGGTTTAACAATAGCCAAACGGTAGTTAAGCAGTAGTAGAGCAAGGATAACACAAGGGGACTGTCCCCTTGTGTTCTTTATTATAATAAAAAAAAGAATTTCAGCTCAACTGCTGAAATTCTTGCTTTTTTATTCAAGTTTTTTCTTTGAAAATTAATCCAAATCGTATTTTTTCTTAAACTTGTCAACTCTTCCACCTTTGTCGATAAGTTTCTGTTTTCCAGTAAAGAAAGGATGGCATTCTGAACAAATCTCCACTTTTATTTCATCTTTATCTGTAACTGATCCTGTTTCGAATGTATTGCCACAAGCACACGTCACCTGAACTTTTTTATATTCTGGTTGTATATCTTTTTTCATGCCTTTCACCTCTTTCCTTCAATGATATCTATCATATTTAAATATTATCTTCTTAGCACTAAAAAATTATAGCATAGTATCAAAAACATTTCAATGGTTTTTTATTTTCTACCGTTATTTTTTGGTATATCCATGAATTTATCAACGTTTTGAATAAATTCAACGTTAGTTTTTGTTGTAGCTAAACCGTCTATAAGCTTTTCAGTTACATAGTCTATAGGATAGTTGCTAAGAGCTTTTCTTAGAGCCCATATAGTTTGAAGCTCGAATTGATCTAATAGTAAGTCTTCTCTTCTTGTACCAGATTTGTTTATATCAATAGCTGGGAATACA
Organism: Clostridia bacterium; assembly: GCA_011390775.1. Taxonomy (GTDB): domain Bacteria; phylum Bacillota; class Clostridia; order Tissierellales; family Dethiosulfatibacteraceae; genus UBA8670. The sequence continues at coordinate 695 of JAABRS010000076.1, forward strand.
CGTTTTTCAGAAAGTTTTCTATCTAAATGCACTTCCATGTTTCCAGTACCTTTAAACTCTTCGAATATTACATCATCCATTCTACTTCCTGTTTCCACCAATGCTGTAGCTAAAATGGTAAGGCTTCCGCCGAATTCTATATTTCGAGCAGCACCGAAAAATCTTTTAGGATTATGTAAGGCTCCAGGATCTAACCCTCCTGATAAAGTTCTACCGGTAGGTGGTATGGTAAGATTGTATGCTCTAGCAAGTCTCGTAATAGAATCCATTAGTATTACTACATCTTTACCGTGTTCTACTAATCGTTTTGCTCTTTCAAGTACCATTTCTGCAACCTTGATATGATGTTTAGGCAGTTCATCAAAAGTAGAGTATACTACCTCTCCTTTTACAGATCTTTGCATATCCGTTACTTCTTCAGGTCTTTCATCTATTAACAGAATAATAACTTCCAACTCCGGTGAGTTTTTAGCTATACTGTTTGCTATACTCTTTAATAATGTAGTCTTTCCTGCTTTTGGAGGGGCTACTATCATACCTCTTTGACCCTTGCCAATTGGTGCTATCATATCAATTATTCTTGTAGAAAGCTGCCTTCTGGATCTTTCCATTTTGATTCTTTCTTCTGGAAATATCGGTGTTAAGGTATCAAAATTAGGTCTTTTTCTAGCACTTTCAGGGTCTTCGTCGTTTACTTTTTTTACGTAAAGCAGCGCTTTATATTTTTCTCCCTGTTTAGGCGGTCTAGTGATGCCTCCTATTTTATCTCCAGTTCTCATATGGAATCTTCTAATCTGTGACGGAGATATATACACATCGTCATCTGATGAAAGGTAGTTATGTCTCCTTAAAAACCCGTATCCGTCAGGATGTGTTTCTAAAATTCCTGATACTAGAGATATGTCGTCGCTTTTATCTATTTCATCTGATAATCTATCAGGTAAGTCCTTTTTGTGTTTTTCTTTTTCATCATCAAGTTTAATAATTTCAAGCTTATCTGCGATTTTATCTATAAGCTCTGCTTTTTTATATTTGCTTATGTTTTTAATATCTTTTTCTTTTGCCAGTTCTTTTAATTCTGCCAATTTCATTTTTGAAAGTTCATTGAGATTCAAATTTACACCTCCGAGTGTTTTTAAACATAAAAAATCCACAGAAATATCCCTTGTTCAATTTATTAAATGGATTTTCTAAAAAAAGGATTGTTTTAGGTAAGTATTATTGATAGGTAAATTAATCATACCATCTACACTCTTTTGAGTCAATTAAAATAGCTAAATTTCTTTAAATTTCAATTATCGTTGTATTTTAATTTATATTATAATATAATTATTTTATGAAAAGTAAATGATTTGTTTTTTATAATATAGGAGGTAATACAATGTTAGTATCAGGAAAAGAATTACTAGATAAGGCTCATAAGGAAGGTTATGCCGTAGGTGCCTTTAATGTTAATACAATGGAACAGTGTCAGGCTATAATCGCTGCAGCAGAAGAAACTAGATCTCCTGTAATTATCCAAGCCAGTCAAGGTGGATTAAAATATGCCGGTGTTAAAATGATTTCAGCTATGGTAAAGGCTTTAGCTGAAGATACTGATATTCCAGTAGCTCTTCACTTAGATCACGGGACAGATTTTAAACAAATAATGCTATGCTTAAGACATGGATTTACTTCTGTAATGATTGATGCTTCTAAGCTTCCCCTACAGGGTAATATTGATACTACTAAAAAAGTTTGTGAAATAGCTCATGCAATAGGTGTTTCCGTAGAAGCTGAAATAGGAAAAATTGGAGGTACAGAGGATGATGTAACTGTTTCAGAGAGAGAAGCAACTTTTACAGATCCTGACGAAGCTGAAAAACTTGTAAGCGAAACAGGAATTGATTCTTTAGCAATAGCAATAGGTACTGCTCATGGTCCTTATAAAGGTGAACCAAAGTTGGATTTTGACCGACTTGAACTTATTAAAAAAAGACTTAATATGCCTATAGTACTTCACGGTTCTTCAGGGGTTCCTGAAACAAGTATAAGAAAGGCTGTTTCCCTAGGTGTTAATAAAATAAATATCGATACAGATATTAGATTATCATTTAGTGCAGCTGTAAGAGATTTTGTTGATAAAAACGATGCTTACGATCCTAGAAAAATTATTACACCAGCTCGAGATGCAATGAAGGAAACTATCAAAGCAAAAATGATAATGTTTGGTTCCGCAGGAAAGGCTTAAGTAAAAATTACAAAAAATAAAAAGGATGCTGGATTTTTTGCAGCATCTTTTTTTTAAAATCTCAATCTGTCTTTTTTTTCTGTAATTGTTATTATTAATCCAAGTATTATAAAGGGTAGTCCAAATACAGCCGCTGCATTGAAGTCTCCAATGCCTCCTCTAAATATCATAAAAGCTGCATTAAATACTCCTCCTGCAAGGATAATAACTCCCCCGAATTTTTGGTCTTTGAAGGATAATATGAATCCAAAGAGCATAACCAGAAAACTTACTGCTATTATTAATAATTCCATAGGTATACCAGATTCTTTTAGTTCTCCATTTGATATACCTTCTCCAATAAAAAATACAGCGAAGAAAGCAAAAGTAAAAACAAATAAAATTTTACTGGTGATTCTTAAAAACTTCCTCACTTAAATACACCTCTTTATTGTTCAAATCTTCCGGTTTTTTCTCCTAGGAAAAATATCGATATTGCTCCTGGTCCTGTATGTGCTCCTATTGCACATCCCATACTTGCAACCATAAAGCTTTGCACTCCTAATTCTTTCATCATTAATTCTTCTATTTTTTCTACCTTTTCCATATCATCGGCATGGGTTATTCCCACAGTTTGATTTTCTATATCTAGCTGATTTTCCTTAATTGTGTCTATGATTTCTACAAGTAGCTTTTTATTTCCTCGTACCTTTTTGTAATTGTATAACTTACCTTCACTGTCAACCTGCAGTACGGGCTTTATACTGAGCATATTTCCAATTACTGCAGAGCTTTTGTTTAATCTGCCGCCTCTGAAAAGATAATCTAAATCATCTACTGTAAATACATGCTGCATCCTATCTGCAGTTGATTTGACTATTTCAGTTATTTCATCTCTTGATTTTCCTTCTTCTGCTGCTTTTAAAGCTTCTAAAGCTACTAGTCCGTATCCCATGGAAGCGCATTTTGTATCAATTATTTTTAAATCAATGTTTTTTTCTTCCTTTATCATTTTTAATGCTATATTGCTGGTTTCATACATTTTAGTCAATCCAGATGAAAAACATACATAAAGATATTCTTTTCCCTCGTCTAATTTCCTAAATCTTTCCAAGTACTGATTTGGAGTTACTTGAGATGTTTTATAAACTATTCCTTCTTTCATATCTTTAAAAAGCTTTTCTGAAGTAATTGTTTTTCCGTCATAAAATGTCTCTTCACCTAGTATCACCGGTATTGGTATTGGATCTAATTTATATTTTTCTATAACTTCTTTTGGCAAGTCGCTTGCACTATCTATCAAAATTTCTGTCTTCATTGAATCCCTCCTTAAGTTATTATAATTCTATTTAGATTATATATCAAATTATATCATAAAAAAAGCTTAGATTCTTCCGAATCTAAGCTTTCTATATATTTATTATTCAGCTTCAGGTGTGAATGTTCTACCTGCAAGTTCTTTGTCCAACATATAAAGACCGTTTGGACTCTTTTCAACTCTTTCAAGTTTTACAATCATGTCCTTCATAGAATTTTCTTCTTCAACCTGCTCATCTACAAACCACTTAAGCATACTTTGTGTTGCATATTCTTTTTCATCTTCTGCTATTTCCATCAGTTCGTAAATTCTACTTGTTACAAATTTTTCGTGTTCTAATGCTTTCTTAAATACATCAACACATGAATCGAATTCTTTGCCAACTAGTTCTAATCCAGTTAATTCAACGTCTCCATCCATTTCATATACGAAATCGTAGAATTTTTGTGCATGGAATCTTTCTTCCTCAGCCTGAACTTTAAAAAAGTTTGCAAATCCCGGCAAGTCCTGTGAATCAAAGTAAGCTTCCATAGCTACATAATAGTGTGCTGATTCTAATTCATATTTGATTTGTTTGTTAATTTCATTTAATAGTTTTTCTGATAACATAATTATCCTCCTAGAATTTTTTTATATTTACTTTTATAATAAAAGTTTTTATCAATCTCTTTTTATTATATACCCTTAGAGGGACTATATATTCAATTAATTTACTATTTTTCTTTAATCTCGTACAAGTCGGTTCTTCTATGTTTTAGTAATGGTAGCTGTTTTCTAACTTCTTCTACTTCTCTTAAATCTATATCATTAATAATATACCCATCTTCGAAAGACATTCTATCTATTATTTTACCCCAAGGTGATACAAGAATGCTGTTTCCGTAGGATGTGTATGAAGCTTCTTTGTCCTGAGCTGGGGCTGTACCTACTGTAAAAACCTGATTATCTAAGGCTCTTACTCTAAAAGAAATCTCCCAATGGGCTGGACCAGTGGTCATATTAAAGGCTCCTGGTACTATAATAACCTTTGCTCCCTTAAGAGACAACAACCTTGACCATTCCGGGAATCTTATGTCATAGCATATCATAAGACCTATTTTACCAAACTCCGTATCTACAACTGTCAAATCTTTTCCCGGTGTAAGAGTTTCCGATTCTATGAAAGTCTGTCCACCTTCTATATCGATATCAAATAGATGAACTTTTCTGTGTTTGCCTATTTGATTTCCTTTTCTATCGAAAATATATGAAGTATTGTAGACTTCTCCTGAATCAACCTTTTCCGGTATTGATCCGGCAAATAGGTAAATACTGTATTTTTCAGCTAATTCTGATAATTTAGACCAGGTTTTGCCTCCCTCTTCTTCTGAATATTCTTCGAATAGGGTTTTATCGTAAGGACAGTTAAACATTTCCGGAAGTACAACAACATCAGGATTTTCTTCTTTCATGTTTTCTAAATACATTTCAACTTCCTTAAGATTTTTTTCTTTATCTGGATACACTTTCATCTGTATTTGAGCTATTTTCATACTATTCATCTCCTAGATTTAATATAATTTCTTCCCATCTTTTTATAAGTTTTTCGATTTTATTTTCGTATTCTTCTTTTTCTAAGTATAGTTCTTTAAGTTTTTGTCCATCTCTTTTGTTTTCATTCATACTCAGTTGTATTTCTTCAACTACTTTTTCAATGCTTTCTATTTTTCTTTCAACTTCTTCTTTTTCCTGGGTTAAGATTCTTCGTTGATTTTTAGATAGTTGGGATTTTTCTTCTTTTTCTTCTTTTTCTTTTTCCTGTTTTTCTCTATCTTCTTTTTCTTTTTTCTTTTTTTCGGCTTCCATTTCTAATAGTTCAGCTTTTTTCATCTTATAGTAATCGTAATCACCGTTATAGGTTCTGATTTTTTTATTTTCTATTTCTACTATTCTATCTGCTAATTTGTTTATAAAGTATCTATCGTGAGATACAAATAGTATGGTGCCTTCAAAATCTGTAAGGGTTTCTTCCAAAATCTCTCTTGAATCTATGTCCAGGTGATTTGTAGGCTCATCTAGTATCAATAGATTTACTTTTCTATAAAGTAGTATGCCCAGCTTTAACCGGGTTTTTTCTCCCCCAGAAAGGACATCTAAGGTCTTAAATACATCATCTCCTGTAAATAGTACCTTTGCCAACTGATTTCTTGCTTCACTTAATTTTATATCCAGTTCTCTGTGGTAGTATTCAACTAAATCCATAGACGGATTTACAAATTCTTCTTCCTGTCTCAAGTATCCTATTTTTACTCTAGAGCCTATTTTGATTTCTCCTTCGTCGCAGTTCTCACTTCCTTCTATTATTCTTAGTATAGTAGTCTTTCCTGTACCGTTATCTCCTATAAGTCCGATTGAATCACTGTAGTAAATATCAAGATTTATTTTTTTAAATAAGGTTTTATCGTATCTTTTTGTCACGTCTTTTAAGGTAACAACTTTATATCCAGAGCGATTAATTCCTTCAGAATTTAGTCTGATTTTTCTAGAGTTTAATCTAGGTTTTTCAAGTTTATCTATCTTTTCAAGGCGTTTTTCCAACTCTTTTGCTCTTTTATACATTTTGTCGCTGTCTCTACTTTTACCCCATATTCTATATCTTTTAATCTGTTCTTCCATGTTGTTTATTTTTCTTTGCTGGTTTTTATAGTGTTTATAGGCTTCTAAAAACCTTCTTTCTTTTTCTACTACATAGTATGAATAGTTGCCATAGTAAATTTGAGCTTCATCGGGAGTAATTTCTATTATTTTCTCTGCTATGCTGTCTAGAAAGTATCTATCATGTGATATCAACATTACTGCTCCCTTATAATCAGCTAAATACCCCTGCAGCCATTCTACAGAGCTCATATCCAGATGATTGGTAGGTTCGTCCAACAGTAGTAGATCCGGTTCTTCCAATAATACTTTTCCTAATATTATTTTAGTTTTTTCACCACCACTAAGAGTATTGAATCTTCTTTTTACAAGTATTTCAATTCCCAGACCACCTATAACCTTGCTTAGTTTTTCATCTATTTGATATCCTCCTCGAAGCTCGTACTTTTCTTCAAGTTTACCGTAGGCTTTTAGTATTCTATCGTGGTTCTCATTGAAGGTATCCTTAAGTTTCTCTTCCATTTCTTTCATTTCATCTTTGATTTTGTAAAGATCTGTAAAAGCAAGATACAGTATATCCATACCTGTAATAGAATCATCATAATCCGGTATTTGCTCTAAATAACCTACTCTAGAACCGCTCCTGATATATATGTTTCCATCATCAGCATATTCTTCATTAACAATTATCTTCATAAGAGTAGTTTTTCCTACACCATTTTTTCCTACTACTCCAATTTTCTCACCTTGCTTTATATCGAGAGTTATATTTTCAAATATTAGATCTGCACCAAAATATTTTTTTAAGTTTTTTACTCCACATTCTATCATTTTATGTCTCCATTTAATATTCTTATAACATTATAAACTATAAACAGCCTATATATCAAATGCAGAAGATATTTGATATTTGTTATATTTTCTTAACAAAGTTTAATTGGCCAATATTGTAATAAGAATTCATCTATTATATAATTAGATTGGCAAAGAAATTTTAGGAGGTATTAATCATGGAAAAATTAATTATTACCGCAGCTATAAGCGGTGCGGAGGTTACAAAAGAGCACAACCCAAATGTTCCTTATACAGTTGAGGAAGTAGGTAGAGAAGCTGAATCGGCATATAAAGCCGGTGCTAGTATTATTCATCTCCATGTAAGGAATGATGATGGTACTCCTACTCAAGATAAGGCAAGATTTAAAGCTTGTATGGATGAAATTAAAAAAAGATGTCCTGATGTAATAATACAACCTTCTACTGGAGGAGCTGTAGGAATGAGTGATGAAGAAAGACTTCAACCTACAGAGTTAGGTCCTGAAATGGCTACATTAGACTGCGGCACAGTGAATTTTGGTGGAGATGAAATTTTTATCAATACAGAAAACACTATCAAAAATTTTGGCCGTATATTGATGGAGAGAGGAGTCAAACCTGAGATAGAAGTATTTGATAAAGGTATGATCGATTATGCTATTAAATTTCAAAAACAGGGATTTATAAAAAAACCTATGCACTTTGACTTTGTACTAGGAGTGCAAATATCTGCTTCTGCAAGAGATTTGGCTTTTATGGTAGATAGTATTCCTGAAGGTTCAACATGGACTGTTGCAGGAATGGGTAGACATCAGATTCCTATGGCTATGATTGGTATGGCTATGGGTGGAAATGTTAGAGTTGGTTTTGAAGATAATGTATACATTTCAAAAGGAGTGTTGGCAAAATCCAATGGTGAGTTGGTTGAAAAAGTAGTAAGAATAGCAGCAGAACTGGGTAGAGAAATAGCTACTCCTGATGAAGCTAGAGAAATATTAGGTCTAAAATAAAATTACTAAGAAAAATTATATAAAAAATCGAACTTTCATTTAAGTTCGATTTTTTCATTTATTTATGTTTTGCCGGCATTTTAGCTACATTTATTCTATTGATAGCTTTTTTTAGTGCTATTTCTGCTTTTAACAGCTCCATATGATTTTCTTTTTTTTCAAGTCTTTTTTGAGCTCTTTCTTTAGCTTTTTCTGCTCTACTTATGTCAATATCTTCCGGCCATTCGGCAGTATCAGCCAAAATTACTATTTTTTCTTCCATTACTTCTACGTAACCTTGAGAAACAGCTGCGTGTTTAATTTTATTATCGATTAATATTTTAATCGGTCCAATTCCTAGGGGTGTTACAAAGGGTTCATGATCGTACATAATTCCCATTGATCCTTCTACACCTTTTACAACTAATAGTTGAACATCATCTTCAAAAAAATTTTTTTCCGGT
>JAABRS010000077.1 GCA_011390775.1 Clostridia bacterium
CGGTAAACACTGAAAATATTCAAGATAATCTGTTAGAAGTATCTAGAGATTACTACGAAGGTAGAGAAACAAACACTAATAAACAAGAAGAATTTTCTCAGTATATCTCTAAAAAATTTGAAAAATACGATCTTAAACCTTTATTCGATAAAAATTATATTAGCGAAAAAAACGTAGAATCTTATTCAAAGTCCTTATTTGGTAAGGTTTATTCTTCTTCTCTAATTTTAGAGGATGAAAACAAACAAGTAATAAAAGAATTTCAAAAACGGGTAGACTATTCCTGCAGTACATATTTTTATACTATGGAAAATGATAAGCCGGTACCTATAAATAACTTAAGAGGTATCATAATACCGCTATCAGAATACAAAAGAAGTGAAGCAGGTGAAAGGGATATATTTTTATTAATTGATGAAAATAAGGACTCATTAATCGGGCAAGCTCGAACCAAAGCTATGCAAAATCCTAATATAAGAGGAGTATTAATCCCGGTGGATGAAAACAAATATCTTAAATACGGAGAAACTTCAAAATTTGCAGATTTTGATAATGACAATAAATTTTTAGGAAATTATGCTAGAATATATATTTCTCAAGAACTTAAGAATTATTTGCTGTCAAATACAGATAAAATTTTAAATTATAGCAACGACTTTAAACTTATGAGAAAAGTTAAAATATTGAACATCGGGGGATATATCCAAGGTAAGGATGATAGCAATCCTGTAGTAATCACGACGAATTACGACTATTTCGGTTTTTCCGAAAACATTAAACACGAAGGCCTCCTGGAAAACGGAAGTTCTGTAGCCTCAATTCTAGAAGTTGCAAGAGTTTTATCTGAAGTTAAGGAAGTTCCTGATAGGACAGTTATATTTCTTTTTACAGACGGTCGACATGTTGAAGAATTAGGTGCAAAGAAAATGGTTTTTCATCCTTATATAGATAAGGAAACCTTCTTCATTTATGTAAATTATCTAGGTATAGAAAACAGTGAAAATGTATATGTAGATACTTCCTATATTACTAAAAAAGACCCTACTCTTTACAAAAATATCGGATATTTAAGTAGAAGAGCATCAAACTACAATTTAGATTTTAACGAAGATAGAATATCTTCCCCGGAGCCTCTAATTTATAAAGGAAACGGATCCTTCGGAATAATTTATCAAGGTTTATCAGCAAATAAAACCCTCCCTTACATAGGAGAAGAGCAAAATGATCTAAATGATATAGATCTTGAAATACTCAAAAGACAAACTCAAGTACTTACTGATACTTTATATAGAATGAACTACAACAATTAGTGATTTTTTTCCTCCATTTAAAAAGACAAGGCAGCAAACACAGGGGGACAGTCCCCTTGTGTTATTTGCCCCTTGTCTTTATTTTACAATGATGTATCGTATTTAAAATTTTCTTTTATTACCCTTGGATTTACCCATCTGTAAAGATTTAGCTTACTTCCGGCTTTGTCGTTAGTTCCAGATGCTCTGGACCCTCCAAATGGCTGATGTCCAACTACTGCTCCTGTTGGCTTATCATTTATATAGAAATTTCCTGCAGCATATGAAAGCTTTTCTTCCATATAACTTATCACTTCTCTTTCTCTTGCAAATACAGCTCCCGTTAAAGCATAAGGAGATGTAGTATCACATAGTTCTAAAGTTTCATCAAATCTATAATCATCATAAAGATATATTGTCATTATTGGACCAAATATTTCATTCTCCAAAGTTTTATCCCTTGCATTTTTAGTAACAACGATTGTAGGTTGGATAAAATATCCCTTCTTATCATCGTAGCTTCCACCATATATTACTTCTGAATCATCAGAGTCCTTCACATAATCAATATACCCAGTGATATTATCAAAGGATTTTTTATCTATGACTGCACCCATATAGTTGCTAAAATCTTCTGTTGGTCCAATCTTTATGCTGTCAACTTTCTCAAAGAGCTTCTCTCTAACTTCTTCCCATATACTTTTCGGAATATAAGCTCTTGAAGAAGCAGAACATTTCTGGCCCTGATATTCAAAGGATCCTCTAATGATAGATGATGTTAACAGGTCTATGTCTGCCGATTTGTGGGCAAAGATAAAATCTTTTCCGCCAGTTTCACCAACAAGTCTTGGATAGCTCTTATATGTTTTTATATTTTCACCAACTGTTTTCCATATTTCACTGAAAGTTTCCGTTGAACCGGTAAAGTGAATTCCTGCAAAATTCTCATTTTTAATCATAATATCACTTACCATTTTACCTCTTGAAGGTATAAAGTTTATTACTCCACCTGGAAGTCCAGCTTCTTTTAGTATTTTCATGAATATATAATTAGAATATACTGCAGCTGATGAAGGCTTCCAGTTTACTACATTTCCTAATATAGCCGGAGCTACATTTAAGTTTCCTCCAATTGATGTGAAATTGAAAGGACTAATAGCTAAAACAAAGCCTTCTAAAGGTCTGTATTCCATTCTATTCCAATCATTAACTGTAGAGTCAGGCTGTTCGCTATATATTTCTTGAGCAAAATATGCATTAAATCTCATGAAGTCTATCAGTTCACAAGCTGCATCTATCTCCGCCTGATAAGGTGTCTTACTTTGACCCAGCATAGCAGCTGCATTCATGATATATCTGTATTTATTTGACAGTAAATTAGCAGCCTTCAAAAAAATGGAAGCTCTATGCTCAAAAGACATTTTCTCCCACTTTTTCTTTGCTTTAAGGGATTCTATTATAGCTAATTTAAGTTCTTCCTCACCAGCTACATAGTATTCTGCCAGCACATGATCTTTATCGTGAGGAATTATTGATTTTTCTTTATGATATGTTTTAATTTCTTTTCCCCCTATAATAAGAGGAATTTCAATTTTTTTACTTTTTATTTCTTCTATAGCTTTTTTTAATTTTTCTGCTTCTTCTCTTTCATTGCAAAAATCTATTATTCTTTCATTTTCAGGTTTTTTAACTTTATAGTATCCTTTATTCATATTCTATCTACCTCCATAGAAATATATTTTGGAGTCATATTTATTGATAATGTATATCATTTAGTATACTATTATAATGCAGATATGTCAAAAAACACAAAGGGTCAGGATATGCTCCCCTTTGTGTTTTCTTTGATATATTTTATTTTACTTTTCATCCAGTCTTGGTGTTGGGTGAGGTAATTGTTCATTATTCCTTAAATATGGATAGCTATTTGGACCATCATTTATATCACAATCAAACCAAATATTATCAAAATCCCAATTTTCATATATAGGAACACTGTTGCTTTCTTTTGTCATAGGATTTGTAGTATATGCTGTAATACCAGCAACTGTAGTACTTTTATTTCCTACACTATAGTTAGATAGCCACATTTTTTGTTCATCCCAGTAGCAGTTCTCAAAATTATTTCCTCCGTCATCATAGCCAAGAATACCCCCGTTGTTGCTTTCTACTCTTTTAACCCTAAACAAGTAATCAGTTATATAGGTAGAATACAAATTAATAAAGTTAGAATCTAAACTTTTTCCGACTATTCCACCAGTATTATTATATCCTCTTATTCTTGCTGTATTATAAGAATTGACTATAGTAGAATTAGATGTTGATAGACCAGCAATTCCACCTACTGATTGATACCCTTCTACATAAGCTGAATTATAACTTTCTTCAATTATACTGTCATTTACTAACTGTCCCACTATTCCACCAGTATTATTATATCCCATTATTCTTGCTGTATTATAACAATTTTCTATTGTAGTACTAGAAACTAAGCCTACAATACTGCCATAGGCATTAATTATTTCACTTTCAGCTGTTCCTCGTGGCATTGAATGCAGGTACAATTCACCATTTCCTTCTATATTTAGATTCTTTAATTGACTATCATATGCACTTCCAATTAGTCCTCCTGCAATACCTTCAGTTCTATTGCTGAAATTACCCGTTAAACTGCAATTTTCGATTATCGAACTGTAAGATTTTCCAATAAGAAAGGCTGAATTTCCATTGCTTGTTATCTGTCCATTATATGCTATTCCTTTTACCTTGAAATCATCAATTTTTTCTTCTTCTAATCTTCCAATATTTAAATCATAAATCTTTGCTCCATCAGTTACGCCAAAAAATCCTTGATTTTCTTCATACCTATTTATATATAAATTACTTATAGTTTTTTCATTACCGTCAAAATCTCCTATAAAAGGATTTTCCTCATTACCAATTGGCATCCACCCATCTTCTGTAGGATTAAACATAATATTTATTTCGTTTTCTTCTAAATATATCGTTGTAAATTCTTCAATTGCAGCTTCAGTAGTACCGTCTCCATTTAAATCTCCATAAGTAATTCCTGCTGCGCTTGTATAAGAATCATAATCGTTAAAATCTAAATCTCTCATTAGAATATAATTACCGTCCAAAGGATAATCATCTTTTATCCCTATCATTGCAAGTTCTTCTATATAATTAATTTCAATAGTTACTTTCTCTTCTTCCACTTCTTCAACAGGATCCGGTCTTACGGGATTAGAGTTTTTATCTATCATATAAATATTAGTTGTGATTTCATCTTCTGAAGTCACAAAGACCTTATATCCATTGGTTATTCTTGTTGCAAAAGTTTCTTCGTCGAATTTAAATATTTCATAAGTCGCACCATCAGACACATAGATGTTTTCTTTAAATTTCTCTAAGTCTGTTGTGAAAGGTATATCTCTTATCATATATCCGTCTACTGTGTATACATCAGAAAAAAGTTCAGCTTCACTATTTTCTTCTTCCTTTTCTTCCATATAACTAGCTATTCTTTCTAATACTATTAAAGATTCAGCTCTTGTTACTGGCCTATCTAGTTTCATAGTTCCATCTGGATATCCTTTTAATATCCCTGCCCCTTGAATCATTAGGACTATCTCTTCATCAGATAAGTCATCAGTTCCGTCATCATCGGAGTCTAAATCATTACCCAAAGACTTAAGTATTTGGAAAGATAAAACTGCAACATCTAATCTCGTCATCTCTTCATTTTTTAATTGGAATTCTAATCCCAGTTTTCTTTGTACAAGAAAGCCGAATTCTTTTCCCGTTATTTTACCATTAGGTTTAAAACTTCCATCTTCATAACCATTTATTAACCCTTCTTCCGTCCATTTACTTATGTTTTCTTCTGCCCAATGATTTTCTATGTCGATAAATGATAATCCATATGCCTGTACAATTAGCGTCATTAATAAAATTAAAACTAAAACTAAGCATGTTAATTTTTTCATAGTACCGCCCCTTTTTATTTATTTCTTATATTTTATCATTATTTTAATAATAAATAAAATATAAATTGCTTTTGAAGCGTTTAAGATTAGTCTTTGCAATCGGAATGACATTTTTATCAATCCGAACAAAGTAAAGCAATAAAACAAGTGGACCGACTGTCCCCCTGTGTTATTTGCTATTTCTTTGTGTTAATTTTATTGTGTATTCTTCCTCAAAATACTTAAATATTTTTCATAAGCAAAGACCCTATTTCTTTTAACATTCTTTGTTTGCTCTAAAATCCCTAATTCTTCTAAGCTTTCTACGGCACTTGATACTGTATTATATGCCATGCCTAATTCTTCACTGGTTTTTTTTATTTCTATTATTGGCTGTTTTTCCAAATATATAAATACGTCTTTTACAGTACTTGATTTTCTACCTAATTTATTTATTTTTTCTAAGTTTTCATTATGTAGTTTAGTTAAAACTTCAATTGTTTCAATAGAATCGATAGCAGATTCTTTTACTGCTAACAAGAAAAATTTAACCCATTGTTCAAAATTACCTTTAGTTCTAACTTCCATCAATCTGTCATAGTATTCTATCCTATTTCTCTTTAAAAAATATGAAATATACAAGGTTTCATAAGTGAGAACTTTTTTCTCAATAAAAAACAAATTTATTAAAAGCCTCCCTATACGCCCGTTTCCATCTAAAAAGGGATGAATAGTCTCAAATTGATAGTGAATTAATCCTGCTTTAATTATATAATCCATATTATAATCCTGATTTATAAATTTTTCTAAATCTGATATTGATTTTTTCATATCATCTGGATTGGGTGGTATATATTTTGCACTATTTAAGGTGCTTCCAGTTGGTCCTATCCAATTTTGTGTTCGTCTAAATTCGCCAGGATTTTTTTCTTCACCTCTTACATTATCCATTAAAATTTTATGAATTTCTTTTAACAGACGTCCTGAAATAGGCAATTCATACAAGCGCTCTTTTCCATAACTTGAAGCTTTTAAATAATTTATTACATCTTTTACATCTCTATTTGTGTTTTCTTCTAGATTTGGATCTAAAATGTCATCTAAGGTTGCTTGAGTTCCTTCTATTTGAGATGATAATAGGGCTTCTTTCCTAACATACATAGAAACGAATAATTCAATATTAGGAACCATTTTAGAAATTCCATCAAGAATTCCTATATACCTATTAGCTTCAGCTATTAATTCTGCCATTTCTTCGTCTACTTCTAATTTAGGTTTAGGTGGCAATGGATTTGGTCGGAAAGAAGCATATTCAAGTTTACCATTTAAGTTTGATACAAATTTACCAGCTCTATTTTCCATAGTATTTACTCCTCAAAATGAAATAGTAACAAAAATATAACACCTTTATTTCATTTTGTCAATTAATATGAAATAAGATAGTTGTATTTACTCCTTTATTTCATATTCAACACAGGTGAACTTTACCTCTGTATCATTAAAATCAATCAAAAAACTTTTTTAAAATCTGATAATTAAATTGCTTTACTTAAGTAACATAGTTATAATTGAAATATATTAAGATTTAGAGAAAAGATTTTTTATATTATAATCTACAATACAACAATTCTAAAATTACAATGATAAACACTTAAAATTATAAGAAGGAAAGGTAGGTTACTATGGAAAATAAGTATAGTGAAATTGTAAAGCACATTCCAAATCTAAAGGATCACGGTCACTTATATATGTACTACGGGACTCCCTACTCTGATGAATGCGATATTTATGAAGATTATAACGACGATGGTTATCTTATTGTATCTCATGAATGTGACAGTCTATGTTGTGCTATCGCTGATAAGTTTGAATATGATTACGAATGGCTTGATATTTTAGATGAACATGAAATCGTCTTTGAAAAAATCTTTGATATTGATGTTGAAAATCAGGATATAGATGTAGTTATAGCTCTTCTATTATATCTAGTTGGAAGCATAACTTATGAAGATAAATTCATAGATGCCTTAAGCAATAATTACTTAATTCGACTAATAGAAAGGTTAAAACAATTTGAATAAAGAAGGCATATGATATAGAATAATTAAAATAATATAAATTTTATCCACCTCTAAATAGGAGTGTAAATAATATGAATAAAAAAGAAGCAAATAAAATTTTTGAAAAATATAACAGCAAATCAGATGTAGTACGGTGCCCTTATGGAAGAGCTGGTGTTCGAAAGCTATTAGATACTTATGCTGTAGCAGCAGTAAACTTATATGGTATTATAAGCAAAAAAGATTTAGTTGATATTTTCAATAAGCAAAATAAAGACCAGACATCGGTGGAAGAAATTTATATTCTTCTTTTACCTCTTGTGTTAAAGGAGAGATGGTACGGTTTCTACAAAAATTATATAGTACATTACTGGTTTTTGGATGACTTTGAACAAGCTGATAATTTACTAACCCACCATGCTGAAAAGCCACGATATGCTCCAGACAAAGAAGAATTCCTTAAATATGAAAACGAAGATTATGAAGATAACGACCTCTGGTGGGATGTACGCAGCTTTATGTGGGATGTTTTTGGCATCAGTAGTGATTCTTCCCAAGGTTTTTCGGAAGTTAAAAATTATATAATTTATGGTGACGGAATAAGTGAACTCGGTCCTACGTTAGATAAGTATAATCTTAGATTCACCAGTGAAAAACAGCTGCAAAAATTCATTGATCTTTTAATGTTAGCCAAAAACAATACGAGAACATGGGTAAATAATGGGCATACTTCCCTAGAACTTCATGAAATCTTTAGCAAAAGGGATGAAACCACTATTGATTTTCCAATAAGAAGAGAAGAAAAAATAGGTCGAAATGATCCCTGCCCCTGCGGTAGCGGTAAAAAATACAAGAAATGCTGTGGTAGATTTGAAAATACTAAGTCAGCACAATTAAGCTCAGAAGAATGTCATGAATTCTATGAAACCTGGTATGGGCTTATGGGCTTTATTAATGAAAAATTAAATGTGGTTGATGCAAATATTAAAGCTCAATATCCGAATGATGTTAGTGATGAAATTATACATAAAGTTAGAGAAGTATTATGGGAAAATCCAGAACTTATTGATGAATATATAAGTGAAACTAATCTTGATAAGGAAAAAGTTGATGTTTTAAAACTATGGAAAACTAATCATAAAAAAGGAATGTTTATTTTACTAGAATATAAGCAAGATTATGCCGTTGCACTAGCTCCTAATGAACAGGGAGAAGATAGACTCTACGGGATAAAAGGAATAAGCAATTCCATATCAACTGTATTAAGAAGACCTTTACCTTTGACAATAGAAACCGTAATACTTCCATTTAAAGGGAAAATTATCTACGATAGTTTTATGATTCCAATGCCTGTAACATATGGAAAAGGTGCAAGAGCAGCATTTAAAGAAATGTATGATAATGCTATAAAACACGGAATTATTAAAAATCTAGATTAAAAAACTGATTTAGCATCTTAACACGAGGGGACTGTCCCCTCGTGTTATTTTTACTTCGTGTTTATTTCTACTGTTCTTGTTTTATCATTCCAATTTACATTAAATCCTATTAACTTTCCAACGTCTCTTAATTTAAAATAGTTATTATCATTTATATTATATGATTCTAATTTTATTTCTATTTCATCCATAGATATTTTAGCTTTAGTAGGTTTTGCTAACT
>JAABRS010000078.1 GCA_011390775.1 Clostridia bacterium
CCATCTAATAAATGGATCTAGCTTTATTTTAAATGCAATATGATAATTTAATTAGTTTCAATTGAATAGTATCTACTTGAATTCTAATATTTACAATAGTTTCGTGTATTTTAGCGGTAAATGTCAAATAATAATAAGTCCAACTATCGGTAGCTACTTCAACTTCAGAAAAAATATGATATAATATAGAAAAAGAATTACCAATTTAATATTACATTAGTAGTATGAAGGGAGTAAAAATTTGGAATATAAAAATCAAGAATACTATGATATAGACATAAGAGGCATGAAAAGAAGGCTGCCGGTGGTAAAGGTTAATGATAGTTTATGGATAGCATCTTTTGTTATTCTAGGAGACGTTGAACTTACTAGTCACTGCGCAAATGAGTTAAAAAAAGAACTTAAAGATTTAGATTTTGATTATTTAGTAGGTCCTGAAGCGAAAGTACTTCCCCTGCTGCATATAGTTGCGGAAAGACTAGGATTTAAAGAATATATAGTTTGCAGAAAAGAAGTAAAAGCATATATGAAAGATGCTATAGTATACGATGTGAAATCTATTACTACTAAAAATAAACAGCAGCTAGTACTAAATGGTCCTGATGTAGAAAGAATAAGAGGCAAAAAAGTTGTTTTACTAGATGATGTTGTTTCCACTGGTGGTACTTTTAATTCTATGGAGAAAATATTAGAAAAGGCTGGAGCGATAATTGTAGCAAGATCTGCAGTGCTAAAAGAGGGAGATAGCTACAAAAAAGACGTGATTTATCTACAGGATTTGCCTATATTTACAAAATAGAAAACCTGTTTCAATTGAGACCGGATTTATTGACAAATTCTATATAATAATGTAAGATAATGCAGTATAAGCATAAAATACAATAGATATGCAGTGAATGGAAGAGTACCTTTTATATCTTTTAGTAGAGACGTAGTGGCTGGTGAAAACTGCGAAGGTTGAATATGGGAAAATCATCCAGGAGCATGGCTGTGGAAACTAAGTATACAGCTACGTGATAAGCGTTAATTATAGAGAGGTAGCATAGGATAATTATGCTGCAATGTGGGTGGAACCGCGGTTGCTATCGTCCCAATTTTTTTGGGATGTTTTTTTATTTATAAAGGAATAATTTATACTTCAGGAGGAGATTTAATGAAAAAATTTGAAGAAATATCAAAGGAATCCTATTCAGATTACGAAAAAAATATTAGAAAACACTGGAAAGACATTGACATATTGCATCAAAGTGTAGAAACAAGAAAAGACAAAGAAAGTTTTATTTTTTACGAAGGACCACCTACTGCAAATGGTTCTCCAGGGATACATCACGTAATAGCGAGAACGTTAAAAGATTCTGTATGTAGATATAAAACTATGGAAGGATATCAGGTTAAGAGAAAAGCCGGATGGGATACCCACGGATTACCTGTAGAGATAGAAGTTGAGAAAAAACTTGGATTAAACAATAAACAGGATATCGAAAACTACGGATTAGATAAGTTTAACCAACAATGTAGAGAATCTGTATTTACCTACGAAGGTGAATGGAGAGAGATGACTGAAAGAATGGCTTATCTTATAGATTTAGATAATCCTTATATAACTTTAGATAATGACTATATAGAGACTGTATGGTGGATACTTGATAAATTTCACAAGGAAGGGTATATATATGAAGGACACAAGATACTTCCTTACTGTGCAAGATGTGGAACAGGACTTGCTTCTCACGAGGTAGCTCAAGGGTATGAAGAAATAAAAACCACTACAGTATATGTAAAGTTTAAGATTAAAGATAAAGATGAGTATTTCTTAGTTTGGACTACTACACCTTGGACCTTAGCTTCTAATGTAGGACTAACAGTTCATCCGGAAGAAACATATGTGAAGATAAAGGTAAACGAAGAAATATTAATATTAGAGAAAAAGTCTGCAGCGAGAATTATAGAGGATGAATATGAAGTATTAGAGGAAATGAAAGGCAAGGATCTTGAACATATAGAATACGAACAGCTAATGCCTTTTGTAAAACCGGATAAAAAAGCATTTTTTGTAACTTTAGCAGAGTATGTAACTACAGAAGATGGTACAGGTATTGTTCACATAGCGCCAGCTTTTGGTGAAGATGACTACAATACAGGAGTAAAATATGATTTACCGGTACTTCAGCCTGTAGATGAAGATGGTAAATACACAGATACTATATGGAAAGGGCAATTTGTAATGGATGCAGATCCTCATATAGTAAGATGGTTAAAAGAAGAAGGAAAACTATTTAAAAAAGAGACTATAGATCATAACTATCCACATTGTTGGAGATGTAAAACTCCACTACTTTACTACGCTAAACCAAGCTGGTATATAGAAATGACTAGATTAAAGGATAAACTAATTGAAAACAATAACGGAGTAGATTGGTATCCTGATTATGTGGGAGAAAAAAGATTTGGAAACTGGTTGGAAAATTTAAATGACTGGGCAATATCCAGAAGTAGATACTGGGGTACTCCACTACCTGTATGGACTTGTGATTGTGGACATACTGAGAGTGTAGGTTCAAGAAAAGAATTAAAAGAAAGAGCTTTAGAAGAGATAAGTGAAGATATAGAATTGCACAGACCATATGTAGATGATATTCATCTAGAATGTCCAAAATGCGGCGGAAAAATGGAAAGAGTTCCAGATGTAATAGACTGTTGGTTTGACAGCGGATCAATGCCTTTTGCACAGCACCACTATCCATTTGAAAATAAGGAAAATTTTGATGAGTTATTCCCTGCTGATTTTATATGTGAGGGTATAGATCAAACTAGAGGATGGTTTTATTCATTAATAGCTATATCAACCTTTGTAACAGGAGAATCACCTTACAAGAAGGTTTTAGTAAATGACTTAATACTAGATAAACACGGTAAAAAAATGTCTAAATCTAAAGGAAATACGGTAAATCCTTTTGAATTATTTGATCAGTACGGAGCAGATGCTTTAAGATGGTATTTACTATATGTTTCACCGGCATGGACTCCAACTAAGTTTGATGAAGATGGATTAAAAGAAGTAATGAGTAAGTTCTTCGGTACTATAAAAAATGTTTACACATTCTTCTCTCTTTATGCAAACACAGATGAGGTAGATCCGAGAGAATTTGAAGTTGATTACGATAAGAGACCTGAACTAGATAGATGGATAATATCAAAATTAAACAATTTAATTAAATTATCTAGAGAAAGCATGGATGAGTACGATCTTACTAAAGTAGTAAGAGGAGTACAGGAATTTGTAAACGAAGATTTATCGAACTGGTATATAAGAAGATCAAGAAGAAGATTTTGGGCTTCTGGATTATCTGATGATAAAAAATCTGTTTATGCGACAACTTATGAAGTACTAAGAGATGTATCACTATTGATAGCTCCTTATGCTCCATATATTGCTGAAGAACTATACGGAAAACTTACAGGGAAAAAATCAGTGCATTTAGATTACTACCCTGAATATGATGAATCGCTAATTAATGATAGAACTGAAAAGAGAATGGATCTTGTAAGAAATCTAGTTAAACTAGGAAGAGCTTCAAGAGATACAGAACAAATAAAGGTTAGACAGCCTCTTAGAAAAATACATATAGATGGAAAACACGAAGAATTAATAAAAGATTTAGCCCCTTTGATAAAAGAGGAATTAAACATTAAGGAAGTAGTATTCGAAAAAAATCTAAGAGAATACATGAATTTCAGTCTTAAGCCTAACTTTAGGGTAGCGGGACCTAAATTTGGAAACAAAGTGAAAGATTTTGCTAAGGCTTTAAGAGAATCTGATGAACTTGAAATAATAAATTCAGTACAAAAAGGTGGAGTTTACCAACTGGATTTAAATGGTGAAAATGTAGAAATTAACGAAGAGCTTTTAGATATAAGAATAGATTCTAAAGAAGGATACAATATCTCCATGGAAAATAATCTGTTTGTCATATTAGACACTAACTTAGATGAAGAACTAATTAACGAAGGATATGCAAGAGAATTTATTTCAAAAGTACAGCAGATGAGAAAAAACAACGGCTATGAAATGATGGACAATATTAAGATTTATTACAATGGATCTGAAGAAATAGAAAAAGCTGTTGAAATATACGAAGACTACATAAAGAAAGAAACATTAGCAGTAAAAATAATAAATGAAGTAAGAGATGATTTTAAAACTGAGAATTTAAATGGTAAGGATACAGGATTAAAATTGGAAAAGATTAACTAATAACTCAAAAAAACAAAAAAAAAAAGGATGCCAGTTTTACTGGCATTTATTTTTTTAATATTCTTGTCTTAAACTTCTTTCGAATAATTCACACTTATCTAACATACATTTGTTGTCAATATTGTGTATGCAAGTTACAGTTCTACATATCTTGAATTTTGGCTTTGCATCTTTTTTTACATCAACTTTCATTTCTTTTTTCATAATTACTACCTCCTATTACTTTATTATGGTTATATTATAACAAAGGAAATGCAAGTTGTCAAATATAACTTTCATATAATGCATTTAAAAACAGAAATAATTCTCAAAGAACCATAATGCTGCAAGTGTTAAACTAAAAAAATCACAATTGTGAAAACATTTTCCCGATTAATCATGCAAAAATATACAAATAAAAATATAAATATTAAATGCTAAATTCAAAAAATGCAAGATATTTTGTATACAATTCAAAAAATCAAAATTCTTGAAGAACAAACTTGAAATAGTTCTAAAAAAAATATTTGATTTGTTATTATAATAACAAATGATGCAAGTGTTGATATAACAAGGCTAAGCACTATAGGGACAAAATATAACCCTCAGTTATTAAGGATACTTAATAAAAAGGATATTTACAGAGGCTGTTTTTTTTGTATAATGATTATGGTTTATAAATTCCCCCCTCTTTAAAATATATATTTTGTTTTGATGTACAATTTTTATCCGGTCCAGTGGGCCGGATATTTTGTTTTTTGTAGATTGATATAATTAAGAAAGCTTTAATTATTATTTTTCTTGATTTGTGATAAAATATGAATTGACTAAAAAAGAATGGAGGGCGTATGGAAAAAAACTTAAAGATGAAACCATCAGGAATATTTAAAAGTGAATATTTACGAAAATATTTCTTGAAATATAAAAATAAATATATAGTAGGTATTCTTGTTCTTATTATAATAGATATACTTCAATTAAGAATACCTTTAATTATAGGTAATGCAGTAGATTTTTTACAATCTCAGGGAGCTGAATTATCTGGTCTAAGTAGATATATTTTTCTTGTAGTTATTATCGGCATGGGAGTAGCTGTAGGTAGATTTGTATGGAGACATATGATTTTTGGTACATCTAGATTTATCGAATACGATATAAGAAATGAACTTTTTGGACATTTAGAAAAACTTTCCTTGAAATACTATAACAAACACAAAACCGGGGACATAATGGCTCATATGACCAACGACTTGAATGCAGTAAGGATGGCAGTAGGTCCTGGAGTTTTAATGGTTGTAGATGCAGCCGTAATAGGAACTCTTACTATTTATAATATGATAACGGAAATCGACTTAAAGCTTACACTTTTAGCGGGAATACCTCTGCTTTTGATTATAGTAAATTCTATTATTATTGGGAAAGTAATGAGACTTAGATTTAAAGAAAAGCAGGCGGCCTTTTCTGATCTTTCTGATTTTACTCAGGAGAGAATCTCAGGAATATATGTGATTAAATCTTTCGTTCAAGAGTCTAAAGAAATAGAAGCTTTCAAAAAAGTTACTAAAGATTATTATGATAAAAATTTAAAAATGTTAAAAATATTTGTTCTTATGAGACCTTTTATGAGATTCATTTCAGGATTTAGTTTAGCTGTTGTTATTGGATATGGAGGATACTTATCTATTATAGGGACAATTACGGTAGGTGAGTTTGTAGCATTTGTACAGTTTATAGGAATGCTGGTATGGCCTATGGTGGCTATAGGATTTACATTTAATATACTTTCAATGGGTGGAGCATCCCTGGAAAGAATTGAAACTATATTAGATGAAGAAATAGACATTAAGGATACGGAATATGTTGACAATTCCATAACTGAGATTAAAGGAGATATAAAGGTAGAAAATTTAAATTTTAAATATGATGACGATAAAGAAAGTGCATTAAAAAATATATCCTTTAACATTAATAGAGGAGAAACACTAGGAATAATCGGAAGAACAGGAAGTGGGAAAACCTCTCTCGTTAATCTTTTGTTAAGACTTCATGATCCTGAAAAGAATAAGATTTTTATAGACGGCAGGGATATATTAGAAATACCTTTAAATACCCTTAGGGATTCTATAGGGTACGTACCTCAAGATAATTTTCTTTTTACAGACAATATATATAATAATATAGATTTTGGTCATAGGGATAAAAGCAAGGATGAAATAATAGAAGCAGCTAAGAAAGCTTGTGTTCATGACAATATTGTAGAGTTCAAAGATGGATATGATACTTTAGTTGGCGAACGGGGAGTTACCTTGTCCGGAGGACAAAAGCAGAGAATATCTATAGCCAGAGCATTAATAAAGGACCCTAGAATACTGATACTAGACGATGCTGTATCTTCAGTGGATACTGATACAGAAGAAAAAATCTTGGGGTACCTTAAAGAAGATAGAAAAGAAAAAACTACGATTATTATTGCGCATAGGATTTCAACAATACAAAATGCAGATATAATTATAGTTATAGATGAAGGTGAAGTTATAGAAAAAGGTACTCATAGTGAATTATTGGAAAACCAGAAGCTTTACCACAGTTTATATGAAAAACAGCTGTTGGAAAAAGAATTGGAAGAAGAAACCGATAATGGGGATGTGATAGAATGAATCAGTACGTAAATAAAGAAAAACAGTATAAATCATTAGATTTAAATCTAATGAAGAGGCTTTTAAAGTATGCAAAACCTTTTTGGATTCAGATTACAATCTCATTAATTCTTCTCTTAGGAGTTGTAGGCCTGGAACTATATCAACCGATATTATTAGGTAAAGCAGTAGATGAATTCATAGTAAATGAAGACATTCCCGGAATAATTAGATTAGCCTTTATATACTTTGGAACTGCTTTGGGTATATTTGTACTTACTTATATACAATCAATGATACTACAGTACAGCGGACAAAAGATAATATACAATATCAGAGTAGAAATGTTTGAGAAACTTCAATCTTTATCTATAGAATTTTTTAATAAACATCCTATAGGAAAACTTGTAACAAGAGTCACAAATGATACAGAAACATTAAATGAATTATATACTAGTGTTATAGTAAACTCTATTAAAAGCATATTCGTCTTAGCTGGTATTATTGTAACTATGGTAGCATATAATCTTAGATTGTCCTTGATTACTTTCACGGTAATTCCTTTTATTATATTATTTACCTTAATATTTAGAAAGAAGACGAGAAAAATATACAGAGAAATTAGAAGGAGAGTGGCAGGTGTAAATGCTTTTATTTCTGAACATGTTAGTGGAATGAAAATAGTTCAGATATTTGCTGTGGAAAAAGATGTCTATAATAGATTCAACGATGAAAACACTAAACTAAAAAAATCATACATGGATCAGTTGAAGATTTTTAGTATTTACAGACCATCGATGTATCTGTTAAACATAGGAGCCTTTGCTCTTCTTATAGCCTTTGGGGGCAGAATGGTTATAGAAGGAACTATAACTATAGGGACGATAGTAGTATTTCAAAGATATATAAGCAAATTCTTTGAACCAATACAGGAATTAGCAGAACAGTTTAATGTAATGCAATCCTCAATGGCATCATCAGAAAGAATATTTAATTTACTAGATGAAGAAGAATATATAGAGAACAAGGAAGTAACAAAAGAACTTAAAGAAGTGGAAGGAAGAATAGAGTTTAAAAATGTTTGGTTCCAATATAAAGAAGATGAATGGATATTAAAGGATGTATCTTTTACGGTAGAACCGGGAGAAACAGTTGCTTTTGTAGGAGCTACAGGAGCGGGAAAAACTACAATTCAAAACCTTATCTCTAGATACTATGATATACAAAAAGGTGAAATACTTGTAGATGGAATTAACATAAAAGATATAGATTTAAAAGAGTTAAGAGAAAAAATAGGACAGATGCAGCAGGATGTTTTTCTTTTTACAGGAGATATAAAAAGCAATATAAGACTAAGAGATGAAAGTATAACAGATGAAGAAATTCTTCAGGCTTCTAAGTATGTAAATGCAGATAAGTTCATCTGTAAATTGGAAAATAAATACGATCAAAAAGTTTATGAAAGAGGAGCTACCTTCTCAGCTGGACAGAGACAGTTGATATCTTTTGCAAGAACTTTAGCTTTTAATCCGGATATACTTATTCTTGATGAGGCAACTGCAAATATCGATACAGAGACAGAAATGCTGATTCAAGATGCAATGGAGAAACTGATGGAAGGTAGAACTACTTTAGTAGTAGCCCACAGACTTTCAACCATTCAAAATGCAGATAAAATCATTGTAATGCATAAGGGAAGAATTAAAGAAATGGGTAAACATCAAGAACTTCTAGCTAATAGAGGAATATACTACAATCTTTACAAAATTCAATACGAGAAAGTTATATAGGAGAGTTAGATGAGTAATAAAAACGTAACAATAATATTAATAATACTTTTAGCAGTAACAGTATTTTTTAATCTTACAATGATGAGCAAAATTGATAATTTACAAAACATGATAGGAAATATCAACAATAACTACAGGAATTTAGAAAGTAGAATCGGGGGTATTAGCAATTCAGTTCAAAATTCATT
>JAABRS010000079.1 GCA_011390775.1 Clostridia bacterium
TAAGGTTGTAGTGAACTGCTGCTGACGTCTGCTGGCTTTGAGACATTCTTTCTGATATTACACTTCTCATGTTGGTCATTGTTTCTCTTGTTTCTTTTGGATCTGCCATTTCTTTAAGCATTTCAAAGTTTTTATAACCAACCACATCGTCTTTCATTATTCTTTCAGATTTCTCTATTTTATTTATATCTACTCCAAGGTTTTCTGCTACTTTTTCAGCTGTTGGAGATGTTTTCACCTTTGGTTTTTCTTCTGGTTGGTAATCTTCTACATCTTTTTCTGATATGGCTCCTCCCGGTCCTGTCCCTTCTACTTTAGATAAATCTATTCCTAATTCTTTTGCTAATCTTTTAGCTTTTGGTGATGCTTTTATTCTTTTACTTGTATTATCTGATTTTTCTTTTTCTACTTTTGGTTCTACTTCTTTTTCTTCTTTCTTCTTTTGTACTTCTCCTCCGGATCCGGCTTTTGCCAATAAATCTGTTATGTCTTCGTCAGCTCCGGCTAGTATGCCTACTGGTTCTAAAACCTGTAGTTTCCCATCTTTGTGTATGATTTTTCTCAAAACACCGTTAGCAGGTGCTTCAACTTCGTTTGTCAACTTTGATGTTTCTACTGCAAATATTTTTTCTCCTTTTTTTACTTCTTCTCCTTCTTTTTTGAACCATTCTACAATGGTTCCTTCTGTCATTGTAAGGCCTAATTTAGGCATAACTAATAATTGTCCCATATATCTTCCTCCATTATTTATTTAATTTTAAAAAAACCTTCTGCTACTGCTGCTTCCATTGTTTTCCTTACGTCTACATGTATAGGTCCACTTCGAGTTATTTTAAATTCAAATTTATCACCTATATTAAAAACTATCTCTCTTTCTCCATCTGCTGCTATAATTCCTTTAAAGTTAGCTTCCCAGCTTATGGATTGATTGATTTGAATAATCTCTAAATCTCCTGATGACAACTCTACAACCTTTCCTGCTGAAACAGGAGCCATAAATTTATTTTCACTAGAGTTTAGGTCCAGAACTGCTCCATAATCGTCTCTTTCATTTATATGTTTATTCACTCCAACTATAGCTGAAAATCCTATTGATGCAGGATGACAGTTGGAAACTATTATTTTTTTAATATTATCTAAATCCCATATAGCTTTTGATCCTATATACTGTTCATTGGATATTACCGCATCCATAAGGCAAATATCTATAAATTCTCCGTTTTTGTATATTTCTATGATTTTATCTTTTCTACAGCTAAGATTTGTATCGTAACCTTTTGATGCAACAACAGCGGCAGCTATGCCAACAGTAGTTCCTTCAAGCATTTTCGGATATGCATTGTTTGTTCCTGTTGACACGCCAATAAGAGGTACTGTCTTAAGATATTTCGCCGCAAGTCTATTTGTACCGTCTCCACCTAAAACTACTACACATCCTAGTTTTTTTTCTTCCATCATTTGTGCTGCTTTTTCTGTGTCTTTTGGTGATGCTTTTATCTTCATGTCCAGAACTTCTATTTCTACATTTAATTCTTCAGATAGTTTTAGTTTGTCCTGTACCTTATATCCCATCATATAGGAATCGGGCATAATGTAAATTTTATCTACACCGAAGTTTTGAGCACCGAGAATTATTCTTTCAACTATATTTACTTTTTCGTTGTTATCGATAACCGTTGCATGGGAAACTAGTCTTCTTATATCTTTTCCTGATGCAGGGTTAGCTATTATTCCTATTGTAGACATATAATTCTCCTATCTTTAACACGGGGTTTTTACACCCCGTGCATTTTTGTTTATACTAATTTTTTAACTGCTTTTACTATATCTTCTACTCTCGGTACTACATAGTCTTCAAGTACAGGAGAGAATGGTATTGGTACATTTAGAGTTCCTACTCTAACTATAGGTGCATCTAATTCATAGAAAAATTCTTCAGATATCATTGCTGCTATTTCTCCAATGTATCCTCCTCTTTTTACTTCTTCAGATACAAGTACTACCTTGTTGGTCTTTTTGATGGATTTTTCTATAGCTTCTTTATCTAATGGATATAGGGATCTTAAATCTATAACTTCTACATCTATTCCTTCTGCTTCGAGTTGTTTAGCTGCTTCTAGAGAATCGTACACCTGTTTTGCATAGGTTAATATGGTAACGTCAGTACCTTCCCTTTTTATCTTTGCTTTTCCAAATGGTATTGGTTCTATTTTATCAGGTACTTCGCTTTCCATAGCATAAAGTACTTTGTGTTCGAAGTATATTACAGGATTATCATCATCTATTGCAGACAGCATTAATCCTGCTGCATCTTCTGCATTACTAGGGTATACTAGTTTTAGTCCAGGTACGTGGGTCAACCAGCTTTCTAATGATTGAGAGTGCTGAGCTGCTGCTCTAGTGCCAGCTCCTCCAGGTAATCTAACTACCATAGGTAAGCCGATTTTTCCCCCAAACATATATCTCATTTTAGCTGCTTGATTAACAAGTTGATCCATACCTACTGTAGCAAAATCAACAAACATTAATTCAGCTATAGGTTTTAATCCTGTTGCTGCAGCTCCTACAGCCGATCCTATTATAACTCCTTCTGATATAGGTGTGTCTTTTACTCTTTCTCCACTAAATTCTTCAAACATTCCTGCAGTAACTCCAAAACATCCTCCAAATTGTCCAACATCTTCTCCGAAAATAAGGACAGAATCATCTTCCAACATCCTTATCCTCATACCTTCTCGTATTCCTTCAGCATATGTCATTTTTCTCATATTACTTAACCTCCTCTACGATATCTGAATACACATCTTCAACAGAAGCTTC
This sequence comes from Clostridia bacterium, assembly GCA_011390775.1. Taxonomy (GTDB): domain Bacteria; phylum Bacillota; class Clostridia; order Tissierellales; family Dethiosulfatibacteraceae; genus UBA8670. Next base: position 2,821 of record JAABRS010000079.1, read on the forward strand.
AACATCTGGGAATGGGCTTTCTTTTGCAAATTTTACTGCTTCTTCTATTTCAGCATCTAATTTATCGCTTATTTCTTTTAATTTATCTTCATTAACAACATCATTTTCTAGTAAATATTTTTCCATTCTTGGTATTGGATCTTTTTCCATCCATTCTTCTAATTCTTCTTTGCTTCTGTAGTTTACAGGATCACCTTCAAAGTGACCTCTATGTCTGTATGTTTTACATTCTACTAGTGTAGGTCCCTGCTTCTTTCTTGCTCTGTTTACTGCTTCCCCTACAGCTTCATATACTGCAAATACATCATTTCCATCTACTGTAACTCCAGGGATATTGTAAGAAACCGCTCTATCAGAAATATCTTTAATAGCCTGATGAAATTTTTGACTTAAAGAAATACCGTATCCGTTGTTTTCACATACAAAAACTACGGGAAGCTTCCATATACTTGCAAGGTTTAACGCTTCATGGAAAGTACTCTGATTGGTTGAACCATCTCCAAAGAAACATACGCAAACCTGGTCTGTTTTTCTATATTTAATACTTAGACCTGCTCCAGCTGCAATATTGTGTCCTGCACCTACTATTCCATTCGCTCCTAATATACCTTTGGTAGCATCGGCAATATGCATTGACCCACCTTTACCCTTACAGTATCCCGTTTTCTTACCGTAAAGTTCTGCCATCATAAGTTTTAAGTCTCCACCTTTAGATACTATATGACCGTGGCCTCTGTGGGTACTGGTAATATAGTCGTCTTCATTAAGATTTGCACAGGCTCCAGTCGCCACTGCTTCTTCTCCAAGGTAAAGATGAACAAATCCAGGAATATCTCCTGCTGCAAATAATTCTTGCGCTTTTTCTTCGAATTTTCTGATTGTAAGCATGTTTTCATACATGTTTAGGATTTTTTCATTTTCTAATTTCAAAATTATTCCTCCCTTTTTTATATATTAATTGTTTTGTTAAAAAATTTGATCTTCTATGATGTCCCTGTACACTAAAAATTCAATGTTTTACTTTCTTAGAATTCCTCCTTTACTTTTAAATTTATAATTGTCTATATATATTGCAAATACCATACCAAAAAATATATCTTTGCATGATTCCTTTTATTTAGAGCTTTGTAGCGATTCTCATGGATTTCCCATGATGGGAATTCCCATTTTGAGATTCCCATCATGGGAAATTTTTGGAATAAAAAAATCGGCAGCATCATATCAATCTACTACCGATTCAGTTTCTACTTATATACTTCTATGTCTATATCGAATTTTTTAATTTTTCTATATACTGTTGATTTACCAATGTTTAATCTTTTTGCTGCTTTAATGACGTTTCCATTTTCAGCTTTTAAAGCTTCTTCAATGTAGATTTTTTCTACTTCTTTTAAATCTGAATTATTAATGTTTATTTCTTTTTCCTGCCTAATGTTATTTACTCTTGGGGTTCTTATATATTCGTCATCACTTATATAGAATTCTCTCTGAATACAATGTCTCAATTCTCTCACATTTCCTCTCCACTGGTTTTTGCTTAGATAATCTATAAAGTTTCGAGAGAATTTTTTACTGGTTTTACTTTCTTGATTTAACTGACCTAAAAAGTGTTCAGCAAGCAGCTCTATATCTTCCAGCCTTTCTTTTAAAGGTGGTAATGTAATATTAATAACATTTAATCTAAAGAACAGATCTTCTCTAAAGGATTTTTGTTCGATCTCTTCTCTTAGATTTCTATTTGTAGCAGTTATTATCCTTACATCTGTACTTCTTTCATATCTGCTTCCTATTCTGTTTATCTTATTATTTTCTATTACTCTCAATAATTTAGACTGCATCTCCAATGGAAGTTCACCTATTTCGTCTAAAAATATTGTGCCACCGTTGGCAAGTTCAAATTTTCCTGGCTTTCCTTCTCTTGAAGCTCCTGTAAAGGATCCCTTCTCGTAACCAAAAAGCTCGCTTTCAACTAAATCTTTAGGTAATGCAGCACAGTTTACTGCTACAAAAGGTCCGCTGCTTCTTCTGCTGTAATTGTGTATTGAATGGGCAAATAGTTCTTTTCCAGTCCCGGATTCTCCCTGTATCAATACCGTAGAATTTGTTTTTGCAATTTTCTTAGCGAATTTTATGATTCTTTTCATTTCTTCATTTTCAGTCAATATATCATCAAACTCATATGAGGCCTTGTATCCTGCTATGTGCGATACCACTTTTCTAACCTGTTGTGCTTCCTTTACAAAGAATACAGCTCCTGTTACACGTCCTGATATTTTTGTAGGAGAAATATTAAGAAGGCATTCGTGTTTATTATTTTTGAAGTTTATTGTGTAGTCGCTGATTCTCAAGCTTTCTCCATTTTCAAACACTTTATTTTTTATATCTATATCGTCAAACATTTCTTTGATATTTATATTTTCAAATTCTTCCCGGTTGACATTAAAAATTTCTAGAATTTTTTTATTTGCATTGGTAGTTCTAAAGTTTTTATCTATTACAAACAATCCATCTATTACAGAATCCATCGCTGTTTCTATTAATTCATAGGATGCTGTTAGATCCATTTGTTTTTCAATAATTTTAGCTGCATAGGTTACTATCCCAAAAGTATGTATATGGTCATCTTCCACACTTCCGGAAATATCTATACAACCTATTATCTCTCCCAAACTGTTTCTAATAAGGGCAGCACTGCAGGTCCATGGATGGTGGGATTTGCAAAAATGCTCAGCTCCCAGCATGTGTAAATCCATTTCTGCAGCTAATGCTGTCCCTATAGCATTTGCTCCCACATTTTTTTCGTCCCATCTAGTGCCTCTAATAAATCTTAAAGAGTCGTGCTTTTTATGTATGCTTTCATTTTCTTTAACGTGTATTATAACTCCATTTTCGTCAGTTAATACTAAACTAAAACTGGTTTCTTTAATTATACTAAATATGTTTTCCATAACTGGATCTGCTATTCTTATGAGGTTTGCTTTTCTTTCCAAAATTTCATTAAGTTCTTTTTCAGGTATAATATCTCCATAGCCACCGTTGTAATCTACTCCGTAAGCTAAGCATCTGTCCCATGCTTCTTTAACTAATATTCTTGTGTCTTCTGGAAGTTTCTTATGTAGAATATAGGATTCCCAGTTTTGTTTTAACTTTTCAATTTTATTTTCCATAAATAACCTCCAGAAAAACGAGAGTAATTTAACTTTCCTATTATTTCAAATATTTATCAAACCATTCTGTTATTTCTTTAAGTCTTCTAATTCTGTGCTTTGGTTTACCGGATCTGCTAAGTTCGTGATTCTCATCTCTAAATAAACATAGTCTCGACTCTACTCCGTGGTATTTTAATGCTGTGAACATCTGAAGTCCTTCTGCAAGCCAGCATCTATAATCTTCTTCTGAATGAATAAATAATGTAGGGGTTTTAACTTTATCAGCAAACTTTAAAGGAGATTGATCCCATAGTTTTCCCATGTTTTTCCATGGAGTTGAAGCTTGTTGATCTTCAACAAAATAATATCCAATATCAGTTGTGTTGAATTTTGAAATCCAGTTGGATATACTTCTTTGAGATGCAGCTGTCTTAAATCTATCAGTTTGTCCAATTATCCAATTAGTCATGAACCCACCGTAAGAACCTCCGGTAACGCCTAATTTGTTTTTATCTATACAAGAATGTTTGTCTAATACAACATCTGTGAATTTCATTATATCTTTGTAGTCTACATCGCCGAATTTTCCTCTTATATCAGCAAATTCATTTCCTCTGCCATCGCTACCTCTTGGGTTGCAGAAAAACACTACATAACCTTCATTTGCCCAGTATTGCATTTCATGAAAAAAGACTTCTCCATATGCAGCTTTAGGACCTCCGTGTATGTTTAGTATTCCTGGGTATTTTTTATTATCATCAAAATCTATTGGCTTCATTACCCAACCTTCTATTTTTATTCCATCATCAGTTTCGAAGGTGATTTTTTCAGGAGTAGATAACTTTTTATTTTCAACTAACCACTGATTGAATTTTGTCAATTGAGTTTCCTTATTGTTTTTAAATTCATAAAGTTCCTGTAGTTTATTTTCTCTTAGACCTATAAAAACAATATTTCCTTCATAAAGGTCAAATCCGTCTACAGCTCCTTTTTCTTTGGTTACTCTTTCGTGGTTTCCGTCTTTGTCTATTCTGTTTATATATGAGCTATCATATTCAGTAGTAGTAAAGTAGAGATATCCACCATCTATTTTTATATTGTTGTAGTTTCCATATCTTGTATCAGATCCTACTGAATTCTTAAGGCTGTAATCAAAATTCTTGTCAGTTAAAATTCTATTATTACCAGCTTTATCTGTCATATATATATGATCATTTTTATTGATACCAAACTTATCCATATCAGAGCCTGCAAAAATAATATCTTCCTGCAAAAAATCAGCGAAGCTATAGTTAAAGGTTTTTTTCATTGATAAGTCTTTTAAATGATTCTCTTTAATACTATATATATATAATTTTGAGCCTAGTTCCATCTTATCTTTAAATGTGTTTCCTATTATAACTGTCTCTGATTTATCATTATTTAGTTTGAATTTTTCTACATTTGTATATTCATCAGTGATAGGTTTTACAGTCTTTGATTTTTTATCGAAAATATATAGTCTATTTCTTTTTTTATTAGAGTAGCCTTTTCCATTTTGCCAGAAAGGAATTTCATCTATTACTTCATAATCTTTTTCTTCTTTTATTTTTTCTAATTCTTTATTTTTTTCTTCATCAGTAAGACCTTCTAAGTTAGGTGCGTAAGAATCGTAAAGTGCTTTTACTATAAAGGTGTCTTGATCTATTATCTCTATCTCAGAAACATCCAAAAGTATTTCAAAAACTTTATTTGCTTCTCCACCTTCTATTGATATTTCATAATAGCAGGTAAGTTTTTCACCTTTTTCTTTTCTTTTTTTGTCTTCTTCATCTCTAATGGTTGAGAAAAGTAAAGTCTTATCATCTTTAAATATAAAGTTTCCTTCTTTGTTTCCTGAAGTTAGTTTAAAAAATTTTTGATTTTTTAGGTTATAGATGTATATATTGGACAAGTATTTGTTGTTTGCTTCGTCCATTTCGTGAAGAATAAATCCTATGTTTCTACCATCTGGTGAATACTTTATTCCCGATAAAGATTTATACTTTATCATGTCTTTCAATTTAAGTTTTTCCATAATAACCTCGCTTTTTATTTTTTTGTTGAATTTCTTCATTATGTAAGTTTGTATATACATTATATATGAAAATATCTAAATTAGAAAGATGATGTTAATATATTATAAAGTATCCAATTATTACTATAGCAAGATCCGCAAAAAAGTGAGGTATGTAGGAGTTATATATATCATTTGATTTAGAGTCTAGATAGTTAAATAATATTCCACTTAAAAACAATCCTGCTACAGGGATTAAAATTAAGATATCATTAGTAAACCAGTTTTTAAAATTTGAAAGATGATAAACTGAAAAAGCTAATGAAGAAAATATGTACGCGAAATATTTATTTGTTAAATTGAAAAAAATATATCCTCTGAAAAAATATTCTTCTAAAAAGGCATTAACGACCACAAGATAAATTGATGCTACAAAAAATTTTATTCCTGTTAATTCATATTTATTTTGAAATTCGTTTATCATTACCTGATAGTTTAAAAAATCTTTTATTATTAAAAATCCTATGACTATACTTGCAAATGCAATTACGGATACTATTAAGCCTTTTTTATAGGCTTTTATTTTTTTTGGTTTTAAAAAGCTGTAGTCCAAGCCAATTAACTTTCCCAAAACAAAGGAAAGAATTAGGAGACCAAGTTTTATTAATACTTTGCTTAAATAATTTACTTTTAAAGCTGCGTCAAAATAGTAAAGTATGCTTATGAATATCATTGTGAAA
>JAABRS010000080.1 GCA_011390775.1 Clostridia bacterium
ATAATAAAGAAATCAGAGAACTAAATATAAAAGAAAATGTAATAGGAAAAATTTCAAATTTTTTTAGTAAAAGAAGACAAATCACAGCACTTGTTATTATAATGATTATAGTCCTTGGAATTAATGGAATATATACTCTTCCAAAAGAATCACTTCCAGAAATTGCTTTTCCTACATTAATAATACAAACTTTTTATCCTGGTGCCGGTCCAAAAGATGTTGAATCTCTAGTAACGGATAAGATTGAAGGGAAACTTTCTAGTTTAGAAGATTTGAATGAAATAACTTCAGATTCGAACTTTGGGTTTTCTTCAGTCACTGTGAGTTTTAATGAGGGAGTGGATATAGACAGAAAGAAACTCGAAGTTGATAGTTTGATTAATGAGATAAGATTTTCCCAAGGAGTTTTAGATCCTGAAGTAGGAGCGTTTAATACTTCTGAAATTCCTCTCATGGATATATCCATTGCAGGAAATTATAGCATATTTGAACTTACTAGCATATCTGAAGACATAAAAAATGAAGTTGAAAAAATTTCAGGAGTAGAAGAAGTAAAATTAAAAGGTGTCTTAGATAGAGAAATTCATGTTATTGTAAAAAAACCTCTTATGTACGAGTACGGACTTAATATGAATTCTGTTGAAAATACTCTTAATTCCTTAAATATATCTTTGCCGATAGGTGGATTAAATATGAATGGGTCCAGATATAATTTAAGAGTTGACGAAGAATTAAAATCTTTGGAAGAAATTAGAAAAACTAGTATATTAACACAAAAAGGTGCCATTATATTTATAGAAGATATTGCTGAAGTCATAGATACCAGCGAAGAAGTAGTAGAATATAACAAAACATATGAAAAAGGGGAAGATGAAACCTATAAATCAGTTAAGGCTGAAATTATAAGGAAAACTAATAGTGATGTTATTGGAACTTCAGAAGAAGTGAAAGAAATGTTAGAAAAGATGAGAGGGGATGTATATCCAGAAGATATTAAAATAAATATAACTAATGATCTTGCTGTAAACGTAAGAAATGACTTGTCTAAGGTTCAAGAGAGTGCACTTTCAGGTTTAATTGTAGTTATATTAGTACTTTTCTTGTTTATTGGATTTAAAGAATCCTTAATAGTTGCCATTGCAATTCCTCTTTCCCTTTTTATGACATTAGCTTCACTAGGATTATTTGATATAACTCTTAATACTTTTGCTGTTTTAGGAATAATAGTATCCCTGGGATTAATAGTAGATAACTCAATTATTGCTATTGAGAATATTGATAGGTTAAAAAATAAAGGATTAAATAGAAAAGATGCTGCAAGAGTAGGCATTAATCAGGTTGGTTTTCCAATTTTAGCAGCTACCCTTACTACAGTAGCGGCCTTTTTTCCTCTTTCTATACTGCCGGGAATATTGGGAGAATTCGTTAATACAATACCTAGAACAATTATTATTACACTTGTGTCTTCATTTATAATTTCAATAATAGTGACACCTACTCTTTATATAATTATTAAAAAGAAAAGAATAAAAAAAGAGATAAAATTAAATAGTTTTATTATTTCTATAATTAAAATAATTCTTATAGGAACTCTAAGTTTTTATGCCTTTTCTAATGATGGAGATAATTTAGAGATAGGTATAGTTGCTGTAATTTTCTTTGCATCAATACTTATGTATAAGGAATTCTTCTACAAAAATCAAAAGGAATCAGGAAACTTTATCATAAAAAATTATAAAAAGTTAATAACATTTATTCTAAGAAAACCATTTAGAAAAGCCTTCATATTCTTTTTAGGAATATTAACCTTAATAGGAAGTATAGGTTTAATATTTTCAGGTATGGTTAAAATAGCTTTTTTTCCTAAAAATGAACCAAATACTGTAAATATAACAATAGATACTCCCGGAGGATATACTTTAGATCAAACTTCTGAAATATCAGCTCAAGTGGAAGAATATCTAATGGGAATAGAAGAAATTCAATCTTTTAATACAACAGTAGGTGGGAGAGAGATAGATAAGGCATTTATTTCTGCTTCTTTTACAGATAAAGAAGTCAGAGAAATAAATGGTATAAAACTTGTAGAAAAAATAGAAAGAGATTTAGGGCTTATACCGGGAGGAGAAATTATTGTTGAGGGACAATCAAGTGGAGGTCCCCCAGTAGGCAAACCTATTAGTTTAAGGTTGGTTGGAGATAGTTTAGATGGCCTTTCAAAAGTTTCTAATGATTATAGTGAAATATTAAAATCAATAGAAGGGGTCTATAATGTTGAGCTTTCTGCTAAAGAGGGAGCACCACAAATATATATTGATATAAAAGAGAAAAAAGCACAAAATATGGGAATTACTGTTATAAGTGCAGCTCAACAATTAAGAGGAATTGTTGAAGGAATTGAAGCTACTACTATTAAAGATGGTCGAGATGAAATAGATGTAATTTTAAAATGTTCAAGTACACCAATTTATGATATAAATTCTTTAGATACAATATGTCTCACTAATAATACAGGAGACAATATACCCCTTGGGAGTATTGCTGAAATAGAAGAAATAAGCGGAATATCAGGAATAAAGCATATTGATGGAGATAGATTAGTAATTATAGATGCAGATTTAAGAGAAGGATACAATGCTAATGAAATAACAGAATTATTCCAAAATAAAATTTCTGATTACAATTTGCCTCCAGGAATAGAGCTTCAATTAGGAGGAGATGTAGAAGGGATACAGGAAAACTTCTCGAATTTATTTAGAAGTATGATTTTAGCGGTTTTCTTAGTATTTATAATACTTACATTGCAGTTTGGCTCAGTAGTTCAACCTTTTGCAATACTTACAACTGTACCTATGGCTTTAATAGGAGTTTTATGGGGCCTAGCTTTGACAGGTAATGATTTTGGTTTTTATGCTTTTATGGCATTGATAGCCCTAGTAGGTATAGCTGTTAATGATGCTATTGTACTTATTGATTATATGAATTACTTAAGAAGTGAAGGAATGAATCTCTTTGATTCAATTGTTGAGGCAGCGGAAACAAGATTTAATCCGGTTATAGCTACAAGTCTTACTACTATTGGAGGAGTTTTACCTTTGGCATTCAAAGAAGTGTATTATGCACAATTTGGATTTTCACTCGTTTTCGGATTAATGATTACATCAATTTTGACATTATTTTTCATTCCGATAATGTATTCTTTTATCGAAGGTATAAAATCAAAAAAAAGGAGTATGGAAAATGAGTAGAAATAGTATAAATGGATCAATTATAATATTTATGTTAATCATCGTTGTTTTAATGTCTTCATGTACATCAGAAGTAGTTGAGGAAGAAATAAATGAAGAAACTCCAGTTACAGTATTCGAAGTAGAAAATATGGAGATAATAGAAACGTTCATGTCTATTGGAAAAATTGAAACAAAAGAAAAGTTTGATATAACCACAGGTATGGGGGGAAAAGTAGAAAAAGTATATATTGAAGCAGGGGATATAGTTTCAAAAGGTGATATACTTTTTAAATTGAATTCAGAAACATTGCAAAATAATTTCAATTCAACTGAAAGCAATCTAAGAACAAATAGAGATACCATTAAAATACAATTAGATGATTTAAAAGAACTTCTTGATAAAAACGAAAAGTTATTCGAAGAGGGTGTATTATCTAAGTCTCAGTTAGATACTACTAGGTCTAACTATAATCAGATTTTAGAACAGTACGATAACGCAGTAAAAAATTATAATAATCAAGTTGAAAGTTTAAGAAAATCTTTGGAAGATACTAAGGTTAAAAGTCCAATAGATGGTAAGATAGCAGCTGTATATATCATAGAAAATCAAGATGTAACATCTGAGCTTGCTGTACAGGTAATAAGTACTAATGGGAAACTGCTTGTAACTTATATTACAGCAAATAAACTTGAAACTATAGCTAAGGGGACAGAAACTGTAGTATATTTAGATGGTGATAGGGATAAAGCAGTAGCCGGTGAGGTAGTAACTTTTAATGAAATTCCAGATGAAAGAACTGGACTTTATAAAGTTGAAATTCATATAAATGATAATAGTTTTAATACAAGACCAGGAGAATATGCCGAAGTTGATTTTATAGTAGATGTTAGAAATGTACCAGTAATACCTAAAAGATCTGCTAAAAAAGTTGGACAAAAATATTATGTTTATTTATATGATGGAGGTACTGTTTTAGAGAAGGAAGTAAAAACCGGATTAATTTACAAAGAATATGTAGAAGTTTTAGAAGGTCTCGAAGTAGGTGACAGAATAGTTGATTTAGGTTCTGAATATGTAGAGGATGGAGAAGAAGTAAATAGTAGATAACTTTTATAGTTTAAAATCACGAGGAAGAATTCTTCTTCGTGATTTTTTATTTCCCATTGATAGAGTATATACCCTCTGTTATACTTGTATTATAGAAATTTTAATAAAAATTGAAATATGAATAGGAGAATACAATTTATGGATAAAGGCATATTAAAAAAAGTACCAGGATTTAGATCAGATACATGGTGGAAAAAGATAGTAGCTGTTTTTGGTTATTTATATTTTTTCTATATTATATTTAATCAAACAGGTGTAACATTTTTTGATAGAATAATTAATAGTTTACTGGTAATTGTGACATACGGGACTGTTTATGTGTTAGCATTTAATATAGGAAATATAAGAGACAAAATATATTTCTTTAACAGACCTGAGAGTAAGGCAAGAATAGTGTTTATTTTTATAGGAATTTTACTAACAGTAGTTGTACTAAATTTTGTGATTTTAGGACTTACTAGCCTTAAATCAGAAGCACAGTTGGAATTTGAGGAAGAACAGAATAATATTAGAATTGCTTCATATATGGACACCCGAATTGAAGGTATAGGAACATTGGAAGAGTTAACAACTGATGATATCGATACTCTTGATGAAATAGTTTCAGAATATGAAACTATGACACCAGAGCAAAAAAGCTTACTTACACAAGAAGATAAATTACAAAAAGCAAAGATTCGACTTGAAGAACTGAGAAAAGAGGAGTAAGACAAGTTGCTGAAAAACCCTATGATTGTCAGCTGGAGTTGTACTTAAAGGAAGGAATAAATATGACTAAAAAAAGAAATGTAATGATTATTTCATGGATAGCAGTTTTTCTATGGATGTTGCTCATTTTTTATCTATCAGCTCAAGTGGCAGATGATTCAAACGATCTTAGCATAGGATTTACTCAGATAATTTTAAATATAGTGGAAAAAATTGCTCCTAATTTTGAATTCGATATAGGTACTTTTAATCACATAATTAGAAAGAATGCTCATTTCTTTGTTTATTTAGTTCTAGGATTTTTAGTTTTAAATGCTCTTAATAGAAGTGGATTTAAAAATATAGGTTTAGCTTTATTAATATGTGTAGTTTATGCTGTAAGTGATGAAATACACCAAGCTTTTGTTCCCGGACGTGGACCGGGAGTTAGAGATGTATTTATAGATAGTGTGGGATCTGCAGTTGGGATTGGAATTTATTTATTATTTGGCAAGTTAAAGAGTCTTAAGGGTTCATCATAAGATCCTTCCCTTCCTAGACTTAAGGCTGAAGGAGAAAATGTATTTTCAATTGACAATAATTTACAGTAAGTAAAATTAAATCGAGGTAAGATTATGAATAAAATTTTTCTTATTTTTCTATCTATAACCCTAATAAATACTATGACAATGTATTCAAATAGAAATATGAATAATCAAATTAGTGAACCTGAAATGGAAAATGAAATTGTAGAGGAAATGCCTGAGGAAGAGTCAATCACTGATGAACAAGTTGAAGATAGTGAAGGAGATAGTACTACTACCACGGAATCTTCTATTGAAGATGACCAGACACCAGAAACTGATGAAGAAACAGAGGAAGTTGAAGAAGAAAGTCCGGAAGAAGATACATCTGTGTTACCTGATATGGATATTGAACTTACTGATGAGGAAAAAGCTTTAGTATTTAAATACATTGGTAAAATAGATATCAATTATTTGATGAATTTAACTGGTGATGGAATTACTGAAGATGAAAACATATTAATAATCGAGCACCTTAAAGAAAGATTGACTGTAGAAGAATATGAGGAAGTAGAGGATTTAATTATTAAATTCCTATATTCTTTAGAACAAGAATAAAACTATATTTGTGATTGATACAATATTTATCCTCTGATATACTAAGACATAGGTAAATATTGAGACATAAAATTAAATATACATACTATGAGAAGATATTTGCTTTAGCAGATATCTTTTTTTGTTAATTTAAAAGATAAAATAATTTAAAAAGTGAGGTAAATATTATGGCAAAGATCGAACAAAGACTTTATGAACTTGGAATTGAAATACCAGCACTGTACGAACCAGTTGCAAATTATGTAAGTGTACGTAAAACAGGTAATCTACTGTATCTTTCAGGTGCGGGACCTTTAGTGGATGGAGAAATAGAATACAAAGGAAAAATTGGAAAAGAGTTAAATAAAGAGGATGGATATACAGCTGCAAGATTATCTGCATTAAATATGCTTAGTATATTAAAAAATGAGCTGGGAGATCTTGATAGAGTAGAGAAGATTATAAAATTACAGGGCTTTGTTGCTTGTAGTGATGATTTTTACGATCAACCATTTGTTATAAATGGAGCTTCAGATTTATTTGTGGAAGTTTTCGGCGAAGCAGGAAAGCATGCCAGAGCAGCACTAGGAACCAATGTTTTGCCATTTAATACTCCAGTGGAAATATTGTTAATTGTTCAAATCAAGGAGGATATGTATGAAGGAAAATAAAATGAATGCTTTAGAAATACATAATAAAATAGAAGAAAATAAAGAAAAAAGCATAGAGACCTTGATTGATTTTGTGAAACAGCCTAGCATAAGTAGGGATGTTGAAGCAGTTGAAAAATGTTCTAGATATTTAAAATCTTTAATGATTGATTTAGGTATAGATACAAGGATTTATAAAACGGAAGGTAATCCTATTGTTTATGGAGAAGTGAGTTCCAATAATAAAAATGCCAGGACTGTACTTTTTTACGGGCACTACGATGTTCAACCACCGGATCCATTGGAAGAATGGGATTCTCCACCCTTTAATCCTACCATAAGAAATGGAAGGCTTTACGGCAGAGGAGCCGGGGATAATAAAGGCCAGCTTTTAGCCCATGTTTTAGCTGTTAAAACTATTTTAGAAAAAGAAGAATCTTTACCAATAAATGTGAAATTTGTATTTGAAGGAGAAGAGGAAATAGGAAGCAAGTCTTTGACTAAGTTTGTAGAAAATAATAAAGAGCTTTTAGAAACTGATGTAGTTATAACTTCCGATGGTCCTATTCATGATAGTGGAGCTCCGATGGTTGTTTTTGGAGTTAGAGGAGTTATGAATTTCCAACTGGAGTTAAAAACTGCAAAGACAGACAATCATTCCGGAAATAAAGGTGGTGTGATACCTAATCCTGCATGGATATTAAATGAAGTGCTTTATTCTATGAAGGATAAGGATGATTATGTAACAATTGATGGTTTCTATGATGATGTATTAAAACCAACTGGTAAAGAAATGGAATTAATAGAAAAACTACCTTTTGATCCGGAAAATCTTGCCAAAGTTTACGGGGTAGAAAAGATTGAATTAGATAAAAAGACTTTTTATGAAAGGTTGATGTTTTTACCGACTTTAACTATAAATGGTTTAGTAAGTGGCTATACAAAAGAAGGTACAAAAAATATTATACCAAAGAAAGCTACTGCAAAAATGGAAGTAAGAATGGTTAAAAATCAAAATCCAGAGGATTTATTTGAAAAAATTAAAAATCATGTGAAGAAGATAAATCCAGATGTTAAAGTGATACAGCAGGAAGAAGACATGTACCCATCAAGAACATCATCAGAGCTTCCAATTTCTGAAAAAGTAATTGCAGCTGTAAAAAAAGCCTACAAAATTGACCCAATTGTACTACCTTCAATGGGGGGAAGTCTACCAGATTATATATGGACTAAGGTTTTAGGTAAACCATCTATAATGGTACCTTATGCTAATGCAGATGAGGCAAATCATGCTCCAAATGAAAATATGGATTTGGACTGTTTTATGAAAGGTATTCACTGCAGTGTTGAGATAATAAATGGATTGAAATAGTTTGAAAAGAAGGTGAAAGATTGAAAGAAAAAATTGAAATAGTTAAAAACGACGTAAGTAAAAGAGAAAAGGCAAGTGTAGATTTTTTAAATGAATATGTGGCTAAAAAAACCTTAAGATTTCATTCCAGTTTTAAGCAATATGAAGAAACTCCTTTAGTTGAGCTAAATAATCTTTCAAAATATTTAGGACTGAAAAATATATTTGTAAAAGATGAATCCTACAGATTTGGGCTTAATGCCTTTAAGGCTTTAGGTGGAAGTTATTCTATTGGGAAGTATATAGCTGAAAGATTAGGAAAAGATATAGAAGATATTTCTTATGATGAGCTGATTTCTCAGAAAGTAAAAGATGAACTTGGTGACATAACCTTTATTACAGCTACCGATGGCAATCACGGCAGAGGAATAGCATGGACTTGTCAGCAGTTAAGACAAAAGGCTGTAGTATATATGCCTAAAGGAAGCGCCTTAGAGCGAAGAAATAATATAAGAGATCACGGAGCTAAATGTGAGATTCTTGATATGAACTACGATGAATGTGTAAAATATGCTT
>JAABRS010000008.1 GCA_011390775.1 Clostridia bacterium
CATCTATATTTAATTTTTTTAAATCTTTTGGTGAATCTATTTTATCCAAGTATTTATACATAACTTTTCCTTACTTTATCAATTTTTTACTATATCATTATAACACAATCAATACAGTTATAAAATTTAAATTCTTTAATAATTTATAATTTTACTATAACTTTAGACACATTAAAGTCGTTCAAAAGTTTTCTCAACTCATGAACGACTAATATATTTTTTGAAAAATTTAGGCAACAAAACGGCAATAAATCAAATCTTAAAATCTTAAACCATCGTCATTGCTTCCATGCATAATCTTGTTACATCATTCCCGGCATTCCGCCTGGCATTCCTCCGGGCATTCCGCCACCCATTGGATTATTATCATCATCTTCGTCATCATCTACAACTGAAGCTTCTGTTGTAAGAACCATAGCTGAAACTGATGCTGCGTTTTGAAGAGCAGATCTAGTTACCTTAGTTGGATCAACTATACCTACTTTTATCATATTAACAAATTTTTCAGTAAGAACATCAAAGCCAAATCCTTCTTCAAGTTCCTTAACTTTTTCTACAATTACAGAACCTTCAAGACCTGCATTAGCAGCAATTTGTCTTACCGGTTCTTCTAATGCTCTCTTAACTATTAATGCACCGGTTTTTTCATCATTAAACAGAGTTTCTGCCTTTTCTTCTACAGCTTTTACTGTATTTAATAAGGCAACTCCTCCACCTGCTACGATACCTTCTTCAATAGCTGCTCTTGTAGCATTTAGTGCATCTTCAATTCTAAGTTTTTTCTCCTTCATTTCAGTTTCAGTAGCTGCCCCAACGTTAATTACAGCAACTCCACCTGTTAACTTAGCTAATCTTTCTTGAAGTTTTTCTTTGTCAAACTCAGAAGTTGTATCTTCTACCTGGGTTTTGATTTGATTAATTCTTTCTTTTATATCAGATTCTTTTCCATATCCGTCAACTATAGTAGTGTTTTCTTTATCAACTTTTACAGATTTAGCCTGTCCAAGCATATCTACTGTAGTTTCCTTTAAGTCATATCCTAACTCTTCGCTTATTACAGTTCCACCTGTAAGTATCGCAATATCTCTCAACATTTCTTTTCTTCTATCGCCAAATCCTGGAGCTTTAACAGCTACACAATTAAATGTTCCTCTTAGTTTATTAACAACTAATGTTGCTAATGCTTCCCCTTCTATATCTTCTGCTATTATCATAAATTGTTTTCCTTGTTCAACTATTTTTTCAAGAACAGGTAATATGTTTTGTATAGAAGTAATTTTCTTGTCGGTTATTAAAATGTATGGATCTTCTAAATTAGCTTCCATTTTGTCAGTATCAGTTACCATATAAGGAGATAAATATCCTCTATCAAACTGCATCCCTTCAACTACATCCAGTTCTGTTTCCATACTTCTAGATTCTTCTACTGTTATTACACCATCTTTTCCAACTTTATCCATAGCTTGAGCTATAAGTTTTCCAATTTCAGGGTCTGTTGCTGATATAGAAGCAACTTGCTCTATATCTTCTGAAGTTTCAATGGTTTTAGATGACTTTTGCAATTCTTCTGTAGCAACCTTAACTGCTTCTTGTATTCCTCTTTTAAGCATCATAGGGTTCGCTCCAGCTGTTACATTTTTAATTCCTTCTCTTATCATAGCTTGAGCTAAAAGAGTTGCAGTTGTTGTACCATCACCTGCTACATCGTTAGTTTTAGTAGCTACTTCTTTTACTAATTGTGCTCCTAAGTTTTCAAATTTATCTTTTAATTCTATTTCTCTTGCTATTGTAACTCCATCATTAGTAATAAGTGGAGAACCAAAAGATTTTTCTAAAACAACATTTCTGCCTTTAGGTCCTAGAGTGACTTTAACTGTATCCGCTAGTTTATTTACACCAGCTTCCATGCTTTTTCTTGAATTACTTCCGAATTTTATTTTTTTTCCCATAATTTACACCTCTCTTTATTTATTCTACTACTGCTAATATTTCATTAAGCTTTAATATAGTGAATTCTTTACCGTCTAGTTTAATTTCATTTCCTGCATATTTTGCAAAAATAACTTTATCACCTTTTTTTATTTCATCCTTTTTCTTATCATCATTTAAAATACCTGCTCCCACAGCTACTACTTCTGCCATTTGAGGTTTTTCTTTAGCACTACCTGGTAGTACAATACCGCTTTTAGTTGTTTCTTCAGCTTCAATTGCTTTAATTAAAACTCTGTCTCCTAATGGTTTAATATTCATACTATACCTCCTTATTTAACTTTCATTTTGTTAGCACTCATTAAATTTGAGTGCTAATACTTACATGGTATATGATACTTTATAATCTCCATTGAATCAAACACCAATATCTCTGATTAATCGCCTCTATACATCTATATATCTATATATCTTTATATTACTCTATTATACGTTAAATTACTCTACTTTTCTTTTAATTTCCCTTGAGATGCGTAATAAAACAAATACTGCTGTACAAAACCCGAGTATTCACCAAATATTTTTTCAGATTTTTTTCTAATTTCATCAGGTTTACCTTTTATATTGTAGACCTGTTCCATTATTCTTTTCATCCATATATCAACTGGAAAAGCTTCATACTTATTCATAGAAAATAACAATATACAGTTTCCAACTTTATCTCCTACTCCTTTGATAATCTTAATCTCTTCTAATGCTGAGTTATATGACAAATTTTTAAGTTGATACAACCATTTTTTATTTTTCGACACTTTATCAGCCGCATCTTTTATATATTTAGCTCTGAACCCTGTTTTCATAAGTCTCAAATCATTTTCATTTAATGCGTCTATTTTTTCAGCCCTTGGAAAAGTGTAGTATTTTTTTCCTTTATAAGTTCCTATATATTCTCCATAATTTCTAGATAAATTATCTATTACTCTCTTTATCATTAAAATTCTGTTATTAGCTGAAATTATAAAAGAAATCAAAGTTTCCCACTCATCTTGATTTAAGATTCTAATTCCTTTGCCAAATTCTATGATGTCATTCAATTTATCATCTTTAATTTTAAATTTAATTTCAGAATAATCTCTATCTAAATCAAAATAGTCCATCCATACTTCTTCGAATTCTTTTTGATTTGTATTATTAAATACAATAACATCGTTTTTTTTAGTCACATTTAAAATTTTATCCTGGACTACTCCAGTATAACTTCCATCATCTTCTCTATCCCATCTAAAGCATTGACCGCATTCAAAGATATGTTCCGGTTCAAATTCTTCAGATATTCCCCTGATTTCTACCTTGTTTTTATAAAAACTAACTTTCACTTTATCATCTCCGTAATCTCATAAAAAAAGACTTTCTATAGAAAGTCTCTTAATAGTTATTATAATGCCTTTTTCTAAAAAATACTACAAAATTCTATTCTTCAGTATTTTCATTATTTCTTGAATAATAATAAGTAAGAGTATATAAGCTCTCATTTAGTCTTACATCTTCAATAGATACATGTTCCGGAACTTTTATATCCAATGGTGCAAAATTCCATAAAGCTTTTATACCGTTTTCTGTTAAAATATCAGCCATGTCTTGACTTGTTTCTTTAGGAGTACATATAACACCAAATTCAACTTCGTTTCTTTTAATAAATGCAGCTAAATCATCAACGTCTTTAATTTCAATATCTCTAATTTTCAAACCAATTAATTTAGGATTTTTATCAAACAAAGCTAAAACTTCAAATCCTTCTTCATAAAATCCAGCATAGTTAGCAATAGCTTGACCTATGTTTCCTGCTCCAACTATAATCACCTTGTATTTTTTATCTAATCCTAATATTTTGCCTATTTCAACATGTAACCGCTTTGTATCATATCCGTATCCCTGCTGTCCGAATCCCCCAAAATTGTTAAGGTCTTGTCTGATCTGTGAAGCTGTAAAACCTGTAAGCTTACTTAGTTCACTTGAAGAAATTCTGTTAATATCGCTACTTATTAAATCACCTAGATACCTATAGTATTTTGGTAATCTTCTAATAACCGCATCTGATATTCTTTTTCCTTTTTTCATAACACACCTCCATTATTAATATTTTAACAATAATTACTATCAATTTCAACATAAAATTGTTAGCATATGCTATTTATCTTCGAAAATATGTCATATATGTTTAAATACAGCCATTTTTAAAATTAAATTAATTTATAAAATTTAATAAAAAAAATCAAAAGCTATTTTATACTTTTGATTTTAAATGAGTAAATCTATAAGCCGAGTTCTGTTTTGACAGTCATCTATCTAGACTTTTTGTTGCCAAAAAGTTCATGCGACCTACCACGGGATATGACGAGCAGCCATTCCACGTCCCTACTTGGTCTTGCTTTGAGTGGGGTTTACATAGCCAATTAGTCACCTAATTGCTGGTGAGCTCTTACCTCACCTTTCCACCCTTACCTTATAAAAGGCGGTATATCTCTGTTGCACTATCCTTAAGGTCACCCTCACTGGCCGTTAGCCAGCACTCTGCTCTGTAAAGCTCGGACTTTCCTCATCGATTAAGATGCGACTGTCCAATTTACTCATTTATCCTATTTAATTATACTCTTAAATACATTTCTGTCAAATATTTCCACATTAAGACTTTTAATTTTTTTCTTAATTATATCATTAATATATTTAATAAAGAATCTTTCGGAATTATAATGACCTACATCTATAATATCTAATCCTAATTCATAGGCTAGTTGGTAATCGTGGTGTTTAATATCTCCAGTTAAATATATGTCTGATACCTGTGCTGCGTCTTTTATAAAATCTCCCCCACTACCTCCACAAAAAGAAAGTTTTTTGTAAGTTTTATCTCCCGTCGAAAAAAAATTTAATTTGTCAATTTTAAATTTATCTTTTATCAAACTTATAATTTCATCTTTATTTAAATCTTTTTTTAAATCTATAATTCCACCGTAACCAATATTTTTATCAATATCTTTAGTTTTTAAGATTTCAAAATAATCATATCCAAGTTTTTTAGCAATTAGTTTTGTCATCCCTAAATTTGCCATATCAAAATTTGTATGCATTGAATAAATATTAATTTCATTATCTATTATTCTTTTTATCATTTTGCCTTTATATGTACTTATATCTATTTTATCTATTCCACTAAAAAATATTGGGTGATGACTAATAATAAGATCAGCTTTATTTTCGACAGCAAAATCTATCAGCTTATCACTTATATCTAAAGCTATTACAACATTATTTATATCTTTCTCAAAGTTAATAACCTGTCCACCAGAGTTGTCCCAATCATCAGAATACCTTTCAGGGTAAAGTTCTTCAAAGAGTTTAATTATATACTTCAAATTCATATTTTTTTAACAACTCCTTTAGTTTTTTATTTATATTTTCTAATTCATTAATTTTATTCTTACTAGTACTATTCTTTTTTATGTTTTCTATTATTATTTGGTTTTTATTGATGATTTTATTAGTAAACTCTTCTATATATTTATCTTTTTTTTTGAATAACATTTCATTTGTAATATAATCTAAGTTATTTTTACTTGTATTTTTTTTATCTTTAAATTCTGCTTTTATTACTGTATAGTAGTGATAGTCTTCTTTACATAAAACTTCATCTAATATCTCGAATTTATTTTCAATTAAAAATTTTCTTGTTTTATCAACTGCATTCATGGGTTGTAAAATTAAAGTATCTCCTTTAGAAATTTTAGATATATTTTCATTAATGATTCTATTTATTAATAAACCACCCATTCCTGCAATCACAACTACATTTATCTCATCAGACTGAACTATATTTAATCCATCACCTTTTCTTATCTCAATAAAGTCATCTAATGATTTGCTTTCAATATAATCCTTTGCTTTTAGATAAGGTTGATGATTAATTTCAGTACCAATTACTTTTTTACAGATATTTCTTTTTATTATTGCTTCAGGTATATAAGCATGATCCGTTCCAACATCTATTATAATGTCAGATTTAGGTATAAGACTTAATATACCTTCCATTCTTTCACTATTCATGAACTCTCCTAAAAGAAAAAGATTCGTAACCGAATCTTTATTCTAAGTAATCTTTTAATTTTTTGCTTCTACTTGGATGTCTAAGTTTCCTAAGAGCTTTTGCTTCTATCTGTCTAATTCTCTCCCTAGTAACGTCGAATTCTTTTCCTACTTCTTCAAGAGTTCGGGCTCTACCATCATCAAGTCCAAATCTTAACCTTAATACTTTTTGTTCTCTTTCAGTTAAAGTATCAAGTACATCTACCAATTGTTCTTTTAGTAAAATAAATGTAGCAGCATCCGATGGAGCCAGAACATCTTCGTCCGGGATAAAATCTCCAAGGTGACTGTCTTCTTCTTCACCAATAGGTGTTTCTAATGATACAGGTTCTTGAGCGATTTTCAAAATCTCTCTTACCTTTTCTGGTTCTATATCCATTTCTTCAGCAATTTCTTCTGGTGTTGCTTCTCTTCCTAATTCCTGTAATAGTTGTCTTTTTACTCTTATTAATTTATTTATTGTTTCTACCATATGAACAGGAATTCTTATAGTTCTTGCTTGATCGGCTATGGCTCTTGTAATAGCCTGTCTAATCCACCATGTAGCATATGTACTAAATTTATAACCTTTTCTATAATCAAACTTCTCAACAGCTTTAATAAGCCCTAGATTTCCTTCTTGTATTAAATCTAAAAAGAGCATTCCTCTACCTACATATCTTTTTGCTATACTAACTACTAGTCTTAAGTTGGCTTCAGCTAGTTTACTTTTTGCTTCTAAATCGTTTTGTTCCATTCTTTTAGCAAGTTCTATTTCTTCCTCCGCTGTCAATAATGGGACTTTTCCTATCTCTTTCAAATACATTCTTACAGGATCATTAACATTCACACCTTTTAAAAGGGTGTCATCTGAAGCTGATTCTTTTTTAACTTTTGCTACGTCATCGTCATCATCATCGTTGTCATCTGAAGTTAAATCTATATCGTCAGGTAATCCACCTATCTCTATATCATTTTCATCTAACTCTTTGTAAAAATCATCAATTGCATCTGGATCAATGTCTTCTAATTTTTCCAATTCTTTTTCTATAGCTTTATACTGTACTATACCATCTTTTTTACCTTTTTTTATAAACTTGTTTTTAACCTTATCAAATTTCTTATCCATTTATTAAATGCTACCCCCTTGTCTTAATTTATTGATTTCTTTATAAACTTTATTGATTTCTGATAATACTTCTTGATTCTTGGGGTCATTTTTTAACCTTTCTCTTAATAATGATAACTCCTTTTCTTGATATTTTATTAAGATTTTATTTGCTAAAAAATCCAGTTCTTCTGTTGTTATCTCAACATTGCTTGAGTTTAAATTATCTTTAGGCTTGTAATCATTGTGAAAGTCGTCACCAAATATGTCCGAAAATTTTCCCTTGTACTTGCTTATAATGTACTCGAAAAGTTCTTCATCATTTACTGCTAAATCCAATAATTTATCTAAATATTTTTCTAAGTCTGAATCTTGAATTGTTTTTTTTCTATCCTTAGTCTTTCTGATAGTTTTTTGCTTTGTGTTTTTTCTAGAGAAATTTTTGTTATATTCATTTAGTAAGTTTTCTTTTGAAATATTTGTTTTTTCAGAAATTTTTTCAATTACCAGTTCTCTTTCAATAGAATTTGATATATTTTTTATGTTTTGCAAAAAACTTTCAATGTATTTTACTTTGCCTTTGTTAGCTTTTATGTCAAATTTGCTTGAGTAGTAATCATCTAAATAATTAAAATAGTCAAAAGCATTATTAATTTTATCTTTAAATTTTGCTTTACCATATTTAGTTATATAATCGTCAGGATCCATGTTATCTGGGAAAATTACTACCTTAGCGTCTATATTGTAGTTTTTAAATAAATTTAAGGCTTTAATAGCTGCTTTCTTTCCTGATTCATCAGAGTCGTAAGCAATATAGAACTCATCAAAGTATTTTTTTAATAGTTTAACCTGATATTGTGTGAAAGCAGTACCTAATGAAGCTACAGTATTATTATACCCATATGAGGATAGTTTTATAACATCCATATATCCTTCTGTTAATAAAACATAGTTTATATCTTTGTTTTTTAATGCATTATTTAAATTATAAAGATTTCTTCCTTTGGAAAAAACCTCTGAATCTGGAGAATTTAAATACTTAGGTAGCGAATTATCCAAAACTCTACCACCAAAGCCTACAACCCGATTTTTAATATCTAATATAGGAAAAATAACTCTGTTTCTAAACCTATCATAGTATCCTTTTGAATTATCACGTTTTATTATTAATCCTGTTTTTAATATATCTTCATCTTTATAATTATTTTTCTTTAAATGATTATATAATCCGTCCCAACTGTCTAAAGCATATCCCATGCCAAAGCTTTTAATAACTCCAACACTAATTTTTCTTTTTTTTAAATATTCAATTGCTTCTTTATTTTTTGATAAATTTCTGTAGAAAAAAATTCCCGACTCTCTATTAATTTCGTATAAAATATTCTTCTTTTTTGTTTCTTGTTTTGATACATGTTCTAATCTTATTCCTGCTTTATTAGCTAAGTATTCAGCAGCTTCAATGAAAGTATAATTGTTGTATTTCATTAAAAAAGAGAGGCTATCTCCTCCTTCACCGCATCCAAAACAATGATATATTTGTTTATCTGGAGAAACTACAAATGAAGGTGTCTTTTCATTATGAAAAGGACATAAAGCTTTATAGTTTGTACCTGCTCTTTTCAATTCAATAAATTCTCCGATTATATCAACTATATCATTAAGATCTTTAATTTCTTCTAGTTTTTCTTCAGTTAAATCGTATGGCATATCATCACCATTCTATCCGCAAACATTGATGGTATATTATATATCAATAATACCTTCATGTCAAATTACTTATCCCATGGTAAAGGCATAAATATATCTTTGAATTTCTTAATTGCGTATCTATCTGTCATACCTGCAATATAATCTTTTACTCTCACTTCTCTATCTTCATCTATGTTAAAAGTATCTTCTGGAATTTCCGAAGGATTGTCCATATAATAATAGAATAAATCTTTTAAAATCTTTTCAGACTTATAATTTTCACTTTTAGCTTCATCATTTAAATATATATTCTCGAACATATAATTCCTTAGTTTATCAGTTGCATACGTAGCCTTTTCACTCATTAAAATATCATCTTTATCCATGCTATTTTCTATCATATCTATTACCATATTATTTATTCTTTCACCGTGACTTTTACCTAGTATTTCAATTACATCTTTAGGTATATCTCCTATGCATATAACTCCAGCTCTAACAGCATCATCAATATCATGATTAAGATAAGCAATTCTATCTGCAGTCTTAACTATTTTCCCTTCAAGGGTCACAGGATTTTTCTGTCCTCTGTGGTTAAGAATTCCATCTCTAACTTCAAAAGTTAAATTCAATCCCTGCATGTTTTTATGCTTTTCTAATAAATCTACAACTCTTAAACTTTGTATGTTATGCTGAAAGCCAAAAGATGTAATATTATCTAAAATCTTTTCTCCATTATGACCAAATGGAGTATGTCCTAAATCATGACCTAAAGATATTGCTTCAGTTAGGTCCTCATTTAATCTTAATGCCCTTGCAATAGTTCTAGATATCTGACTTACTTCTAGAGTATGGGTTAATCTTGTTCTATAGTGGTCTCCTTCAGGAGCCAAAAAAACCTGGGTTTTGTGTTTTAATCTTCTAAAGGCTTTAGAGTGAATGATTCTATCTCTGTCTCTTTGAAAATTAGTTCGAATTTTGCATTCTTCTTCTTCTATTTTTCTGCCTTTTGATTTTACTGATTTACAAGCAAGTTTTGAAAGTCTCATATTTTCGTATTTTTCATACTCTTCTCTTAAATTCAAATTCTCACCTTCTATTTGTAATTATTTTCTTTATACCAATTTAAGATTATTCCTGCTGTCTCTTCTATTGCTTTATCTGATATATCTATGGTTTTACATCCGATTTTTTTCATTAATTTCGTGGAGTATTCAAGTTCTTCAACTATTCTGTTTAAGTCTGCATAAGTTGCATTATCTTTTAACCCTAATGCTTTAAGTCTTTCTTTTCTTATTTTATTTAAATGCTCAGGATTAGCTGTCAATCCTACTATTTTTTTGCGATTAATTTTAAATATTTCTTCAGGTGGTTCTACTTCTGGAACTATAGGAAAATTTGTAACCTTAAGATTTTTATTTGCTAAATACATACTTAAAGGAGTTTTCGATGTTCTAGATATACCTATCAATACCAAGTCCGCCTCTTTTATTCCTCTGGTATTTTTTCCATCATCATATTTTACTGCAAATTCTATTGCTTCAACTCTTTTAAAATATCTTTCATCCATCTCTCTTAAAAGACCAGGAGTTTCTTTTGGCTTTAAACCAAAGTGCTCCATCAAAGGATTCATAAGAGGAGTAATTATATCAATTGCTATTATGTTTTTTTCTTTAGATTTTTCAATCATATATTTTTTTAACTCATCAATAACAATCGTAAATACAATAAGAGCATTTAATTTTTCCGCTTCTTCTAATATTTTATCAATTTTTTCTTTTTCATCAGTATGTGAAAACCTAATGATATTTTGATTATCTATATCAAACTGTCTTAAAACCGCTCTTGTAATTTGTTCTGCCGTTTCTCCTATAGAATCTGATACTGCTAAAATATTTAAATTCTGCATTTTCTCCCCTTTCAAATAAGTGCATCGTAAATATATGAAACAATATTTGTTTTAGAAATTCTTCCTATAACCTTTAAACCATCATCTTTATTTTCAATCACCGGTAGACAATCTATTTCGTTTTCAACAATTTTTCTAAGTATATCCAATAGTTTTTCATCGTCTCTACAGTATATTATCTTAGGCATTCTAGTCATTACTACACCTACGGGTATATCTGCAGGATTTCCTCCCCCTAAAGAAGCTTTTAATAAATCTTTTCGAGATATTACTCCCTTAAGGTTACTATTTTCGACTACAAATATAGTTCCTACATTTTCAACAAACATAGTCACTGCAGCATCATAAATCCTAGTGTTTTTAGTAACTACAACGGGAAGTGATTTCAAATCCTTAACTATTGCTTTGCCAATATCTCTTTTACCAAATCCAATATAATCTTTGTTGTAATAATATCCAATTTTAGGTTTAGCTTCAAGTAGGTTTAACATTGTTAATATAGCTAAATCCGGTCTCAAAGTTCCTCTAGCAAGATTCAGAATATTTGCAATATTTTCTCCTGTAATAGGCTCGTGTTTTTTTACTATTTCTATTATTTTTAACTGCCTTTCAGAAAATTCTATTTTAATCACTTCCCTGATATTATAATTTTATTCTTTTTTCCACATATGATTTAAGATCTTCTATTTTTACTCTCTTCTGCTCCATAGTATCTCTATCTCTTACCGTTACACACTTATCATCCAATGAATCAAAATCATATGTAATACAGAAAGGTGTTCCTATTTCGTCGTGTCTTCTGTATCTTTTACCTATGCTTCCTGAATCATCATAATCAACATTAAAATATTTTGATAACTCGTGAAATACTTCTTCAGCTTGTTCATTTAATTTTTTGGTAAGTGGAAAAATTGCTGCTTTAAATGCTGCAATTGAAGGATGCAGCTGTAATACTACTCTTTCTTTACCATCTTCAAGTTCTTCTTCTTTATAGGAGTCTATTAGTATTGCTAGTAACAATCTGTCTACACCTAATGCGGGTTCTATACAATAAGGTATGTATTTATTGCCGTTATATGGGTCTGTATAATTCATGTCTTGATTTGAGTGTTCTTGATGTTGTTTTAAGTCAAAATCTGTTCTATCTGCAATACCCCATAATTCTCCCCAACCAAATGGAAAATTATATTCTATATCTGAAGTTGCATTGCTGTAGTGAGATAATTCATCCTCATCATGATCTCTAAATCTTAAATTTTCAGGATTCATGTCAAGTTCATACAACCAATTAATACAAAATTCTTTCCAATAATCAAACCACTTCAAATCTTCTCCTGGTTCACAAAAAAATTCCAATTCCATTTGCTCGAATTCTCTAGTTCTAAAAATAAAATTACCTGGAGTTATTTCATTTCTAAATGATTTTCCTATTTGTCCAATTCCAAAGGGTATCTTTTTTCTCGATGTTCTTGCAATATTTTTGAAATTTACAAAAATTCCTTGAGCTGTTTCCGGACGAAGAAATATTTCTGATTGAGAATCTTCTGTTACTCCCTGGAATGTTTTAAACATAAGATTAAATTCACGTATGTCAGTAAAATCCTTGCTTCCACAGTTAGGACATGCAATATTATTATCTTCAATATATGCTTTTAGTTTTTCATTACTCCAACCGTCTACGACTGTTTCATCCTCTTGACTTCTCATGTGATCTTCAATTAATTTATCTGCTCTATATCTAGTTTTACAATTTTTACAATCCATCAAAGGATCATTAAATCCATCTAAGTGTCCTGAAGCTTCCCATGTTTTTGGATTCATCAAAATAGAAGAATCTAATCCAACATTCAATGTACTTTCTTGAACAAACTTCTTCCACCATAATTTTTTAATGTTGTTTTTAATTTCTACTCCTACCGGACCATAATCCCAAGTATTAGCAAGGCCTCCGTATATTTCTGATCCTGGGAATATAATTCCTCTACTTTTAGATAGAGCTACCAACTTATCTAATTTATCTTTTTCATTTTTTGCCATTTCATATCTCCTTTCAAAAAATTAAAAAACTTCCATCCCTAGTATAGGGACGAAAGTTAAATTCCGCGGTTCCACCC
Source organism: Clostridia bacterium (assembly GCA_011390775.1). Classification (GTDB taxonomy): domain Bacteria; phylum Bacillota; class Clostridia; order Tissierellales; family Dethiosulfatibacteraceae; genus UBA8670. The sequence goes on from JAABRS010000008.1 coordinate 12,869, forward strand.
TATTTGGTGTAATAACACCCACTTTAAATCATAAATGCTAAAAGCGCCTTCATCAATTCTCAAAACCGGGTTTCCACTAATCCCCAGCTCTCTATATTGTGTTGAATGGATTACTATTCTTTATCTTCGCAATATTACAATCAAGCAATTTTGTACTAATAATTTAACACTTATTTTTCAAAAAGTCAATTTTATTTGTCTTCAGTATATTTTTTTTTGGATTCTTCAAATTTTTTATTTAAGTTATATTTTTTACCATCTTTAGAAATAATTGTGATTTCATACTTAGAGAGCATAGCTACTGTAAGTCCTCCTATGCTTAATAGAGGTGCTAATATTAACCCTATTGCTCCAGCAGTAATAGGAAGGTTCAAAACAGTTTCTTCCCCTTTAGTTACTATTACCTTGGTTGCATTTACTTCATTAACTAATTTTTTCAACTCTTCTATTACATCATCGTCGCTGAAGGATTTTTTTCCATTTTTTTCTTCCAAATAAATAATCGCATTTAATAAATCCTCATCAGCTTTTTCGTAAGCTTCCTTCGCTTCACTGTAGGTAGCGTCGGTTCTTTTTACAATTTCATCAATAATATCCATTTTTTTATCCATTATAAAACCTCCAATAATTTAAGACTTTTAAAATCATATTTATCTATATGATACATCAAATAATTTCTTACTATTTTTTTAATGTGAATGGGTATATTCATTTCCTGTATCTCTTCAAATCTTGAATTAAGTATCTTCTTTAAGTTAATAATATCCTTATTGTTGATTTTCATCGTGTAATCATCATTTCTTTGGCAATTAGAACAAATTAATCCCCCTTGATTAATACTGAAACTTTTATATGTTTTACTATGACATGAAACACATAAAGATAACTGGGGTCTAAATCCTAAAATACTAATTAATTTTAACTCAAATCCAGTAACGACATTACTTATATTTTTGTATTTCTCGATTAAAGTAAAAAACTTTAAAACCATTTCAAATATTTTTTCATTAGGTTCTTCAATAGCAATATTATTTAAAAGTTCTGCTATATAACAGGCGTATATAAACTTGTTGTAATCATCGTTTATTTTATAGAAATTATTGATGATTTCAGAATTATTAAGTATAGGTAAACCCTTCCCTTTGTACAATACTACATCAACATAAGAAAATATTTTTAGAGAGCTGATATTTTTATTTTTTGGTTTCCTTGCATTTCTAGCTAAAAAACTAATTTTCCCATTGTTTCTGCTAAATCCATGAATAATCTTATGATAATCTTTATATTCAACTTCTTTTAGTATAATAATCTGGTCTTTTACAATCAATTATATCACCAATCTCTATAACCCAGCTCCTTGAGAATATTCTCGTCATCTCGCCAGTCTTTTTTTACTTTCACCCATAGTTCTAAATGAGTTTTGCTGCCTAGCAATTTATTTATATCTTTTCTTGCAGCTGTTCCAATTTTTTTAAGCATTGAACCTTGCTTACCTATAATCATGCCTTTGTGAGATTTTTTCTCACACATTATTGTAGCATTAACGTTTATTACATTTCCTTCTTCACTACCCTCAATTTTATCAATATATACCCCTACTCCATGAGGAACTTCTTGCATTAAATAGTTAAGAGCTTTTTCTCTTATTAGCTCTGCAATTATAAATCTTTCTGGCATGTCTGTTATATACTCATCAGGATAATACTTTGGTCCTTCAGGTATAATTCTTTTGACCTCATCTAACAGGGTATTAATATTTATACCCTCTGTAGCTGAAATAGGAAAAACCTTATGAAAAACTCCACTTTCCTTTAGTTCTAACTCAACAAAGGTAAAATTTTTATGTATATCTATTTTATTAACTAGACCAATTACCGGAGTCTTTAATCCCTTAATTTTTTCAATAATAAATCTATCACCAGGTCCCAGTGATTTCTTTTCATCAGTCATAAATATTACTAAATCCATACCTTCTAAGGAACTATCGATTTCTTCTCCCATATATTCCCCTAATTTATTTTTAGGCTTATGAATACCTGGAGTATCTATAAAGATTATTTGACTATCTTCATCTGTATACACTGCTTGAATTTTATTTCTTGTGGTTTGAGGTTTATCAGATATAATTGATATTTTTTCTCCTACGATATTATTAATAATAGTTGATTTACCAACATTTGGTCTTCCTATTATTGTAACAAATCCCGATTTAAACATTTTCAATATCCTCCGGTCCAAAACTATGTGGAAGCAAATCACTAATTTTATAAACTTGATATTCTTCAGTGTTTTTTGCAACAATTACTTCTATGTCTTTACCAAATTCCACAATAAACTGTCTACAAACTCCACAGGGAAAGGTATAATCTTCAATACTTCCTACCACGGCTATTGATTCAATATTTTTATATCCTTCAGATATAGCTTTTGCTAAAGCTGTTCTCTCTGCACATATAGTAGGTGTAAAGGATGCTGATTCTATGTTACATCCGGTAAAATACTTTCCTTCTTTAGTTCTTACTGCTGCTCCAACAAGAAAATTTGAATACGGCACATATGCTTTTTCTCTTGCCTCTATTGCCTTCTGTATTATTTCTTTATACATTAAATCACTCCTCTTCATAATTTATAGATGTATCTTGAGTTGTAACTTCAATCCAAGTTTGTCCCGGATTAAAAACAATCTCCTCTCCATTTTTATAGTAAAAGAAAGTTTTTGTGTTATAGCTGTTCTTCTCCCAAGTGATATCAACTTTTTGTCCTTTGGTTATATAGATTCCTTCTCCTTGACCTATAGAATCTATTGCCAATCTTCCTACATCGTCCAAAACTCTTTTTGTTGTTTTTAAAACTATTATATTTGTAGCTTTTACATCATTTTCATAATATTCGTCAATCTGTTTCTCACCATTGACATATCTTATATAAATTTCCTCATCTTTATTATAGGAAAAATCAATTTCATAGTGGGGATTAAAAATTATATTTATGTCGATACAATTCACTGGTTCATAATCTTGATTAATTGGTTCTGTTAAATCGTTAAATTCATATCCTTCAAATTCACCATTTAATCTGTATCCGTAAAAGTTTTGAGCTTCCCTTATATTTTCCATATCCGTATACATATTATTAGGAATTGATTTTCCCGTATCATAATATCTCCAAAAGTTACCGCTGTATAGTCCGTCAACATCTGCCATATAATAATCCTTTATTTTAGCCATAGCATCATTGCTTCCACCTACATGTACGTATATAGAATCGTATTCTAAAGCATGTATTAAATAATAAGGTCTTGCGCTTCTTACCGGTCCTATATGTTCCGGCTTTTTATCTTGAAAAACTGCCATGTATCTAGTGAATGGATACTCAACTTCAAATTCATATACTATATCAGCCATTACTATACCTGCCTGCCACCTTGCATAAGGATGGTTATCGTACATTACTGTTACTGGTCTTAAATTAAAGGAATCTTCTTCAATATAGCTACCGTTTAAATTGGATTGTATATATCCTTTATCTTTTAAATCTTCTATGACTTTAAGAGCCTCTTCTCTAGGATCTATTTCTTGTTCTTCTTCATCTTCCGGCTCTTCTGTTTCATCATCTTCCGGTACCTCCTGTATTGGTTCTTCAGGCTCTTCAATTTTTTCTCCTTCTGCCCCACAAGAGGTGGATATAATTAATACTATTAGTAATATAAAATATAATGATTTTCTCATAAAGTCTCCTATTATCTAAACAATTCTAATTCTTTAACTATTTTTTTTTCTTTACCTCTCATTATTTTTTTATCTTCTTCAATTAAATGATCGTATCCTAACAAATGAAACATTCCGTGTATAATTAAATAGGTTAGTTCTCTTTCAAAAGAATGATTGTACTCTTCAGATTGCTGTATAACTTTGTCTATTGATACTATAATATCACCTAATATGATTAATCCTTCCACTTCTTCATTAAGTGGAAAAGAAAGAACATCTGTGGGATAATCCTTTCCTCTGTATTTTTTGTTTAATTCTTTAATTTCTTTGTTGTTAACGAAAGAAATACTGATCTCTACCTTTGAGTTCTTTTTTTCTTCAATTAAACATGCTTCTATAGCTGTTTCTATTAATTTTATACTTTCATCATTTATGCTCTTTGTTTCTTGTCTGTTATCTATTAGAACTTCCATCAGATTTTTTACCACCTTCATATTTTTCATAAGCACTTATTATATTTTGAACAAGTTTATGTCTAACTACGTCTTTTTTGTCAAAATACATAAATCCTATACCCTGAATATTTTTTAGTATTTTTTCAACCTGTTTAAGTCCTGATTTTTTTCCTCTTGGTAAATCTACTTGAGTAACATCTCCAGTTACTATTGCTTTAGATCCGTAACCTAATCTTGTCAAAAACATCTTCATCTGCTCTTTAGTTGTGTTTTGGGCTTCATCTAATATTATAAATGCTGAATCTATTGTTCTACCTCTCATATATGCTAGAGGAGCAATTTCTATTAAACCTTTTTCAAGATTATTCATATAGTTATCCGGTCCCATTATATCAAACAATGCATCATATAATGGCCTAAGGTAAGGATCTACCTTGTCCTGCATATCTCCCGGAAGAAATCCTAGTTTTTCTCCTGCTTCTACAGCTGGTCTCGTTAGAATAATTCTTTCAACCTCTTTTTTTCTAAAAGCATTAACTGCCATTGCTACAGCTAGATAAGTTTTTCCAGTCCCAGCTGGTCCTATGCTAAAAACTATATCGTTTTTTCTTATATTATCAATATATCTTTTTTGTCCTAAAGTTTTAGGTTTTATAGCCCTTCCATTGGCAGTGAGAGCTATTGTATCATTTAATAATTTATCTAAATTTCCTTCATATTTTTCTATATATAAGTCTAGAAGATAGTTTACTTTTTGTTTGTTTACTGTACCTTCTTTTTTTATAGTTTTAATCATTTCACTTATAATGTTTAAGACGATTTCAACTTCGTTTTCTTTTCCCATCAATTTTAAATTATTATCTCTTACAACAATATCAACATCATAAACTTTGGAAATCTCTTTAAAGTTTTCATCCATATTCCCTGCTATTTCTCTATATAAATTATTTGATTCTAAATCTATAATCTTTTCTTTTATTTCCATTTAGCCTCCTTTTGATATTTATATAATATCATATGTTAGAGTCTTATACTACTTTATTTGAATTAAATTAAGACCCCTATTTAGGGGCCTTATTTTAATTTAAATATCTCATGACAATTTTATTAACTTGATTCCCGTCAGCTCTCCCTTTGACCAATGGCATAACTTGACTCATTACCTTTCCGATATCTCTTTTAGTTTCTGCTTTTGTTTCTTCAATTGCTTTTTTTACGATATCTTCTAATTCGTCATCTGAAAGCTGTTCAGGCATATAGTTCTCTAGTATTGATATTTCTTCTTTTGTTAGTTCAATTAGGTCTTCTCTATTTCCTTTTCTAAAATCTTCTATACTATTTTTCTTTTGCTTAATTTGTTTAGACATTATTTCTATAATATCTTCATCATTAAGGTCTTTTCTAGTGTCAACTTCCTGCTGTTTGATAGATGATCTTATTAAGGTAATAGCATTTTTCTTAATTTTGTCTTTGTTTTTCATGGAAGTTTTTAAATCTTCCATCAGTCTTTTTTTCAAAGACATGCATTATACACCTCAATTATCTTGTTTTCTTTTTAAGTTTTCTTCTTGCTGCTTCAGCTTTCTTTTTTCTTTTTACACTTGGCTTCTCATAATGTTCTCTTTTTCTAGCTTCTGTAAGAACGCCAGTGATAGCACATTGTCTTTTAAATCTCTTGAGAGCGCTGTCTAATGATTCGTTTTCTCTTACTTTAATTTCCGTCATTTGCTACCCTCCTCTCATAGTACATAAATATGTTTCTTGAAACACTTGTTAATTATACATTATCTAATTGTTAATTTCAATAATTTTTTTATTTAGCCTGGAGGCCATTTTAAAGATCTCTTTGCTAAAAGATGAAAATGAACATGGTCAACACTCTGGAGAGCATCTTTCCCACAGTTCGAAACTATTCTGTAACCTGATGAATCCACTCCTAAAGTATTTGCTATTTCAGGAATTTTTTCAAACATATGGCTAAATACCCCGCTGTTGCCTTCATTTACTTCATTAAGGGTAGATATGTGCGTCTTAGGTATAATCAGGACGTGAACCGGTGCCTCAGGTTCTATATCATGGAAGACTAAAATTTTATCATCTTCATATACCTTATCAGATGGAATCTCACCTTTAGCTATTTTACAAAATATACAATCCTTCAATTTTTCACCTCCACTATCCTACAAGTGTATTATCTGAAACATTCTTTACAAAATGTTTTTCCAGCTTATTTTCAAGATTTTTACTGCTTTTATATTTAAAGTGTAAATAATTACTTGTATATCCTTCATAAAAACCATTTTTATCTTTACTTTCAAACAAAACTTCTACTTCATTACCAATAAATCTTTGACAGAATCTTTTTTCTAGTTTTTCTCCTAACTCTATCATTCTTCGACTTCTTTGGTTTTTTATTTTTCCATTTACTTTATCTTTCATTTTATAAGCTCTAGTACCTTCTCTTGGAGAAAATTTAAAAACATGAATCCTAGAAAATCCAACTTTTTCAACAAATTCATATGATTCATTGAACTCTTCATCAGTTTCTCCTGGAAAACCTACAATTATATCTGTAGTTATGCCGCAATCAGGTATATATTTTCTTATTAATTTAACTTTTTCATAAAATTCTTCTTTTGTATACTTTCTATTCATTCTTTTTAATATTGAATTTGAACCGCTTTGCAAGGATAGATGAAAGTGTTTAGCGAATATTTCGTTATTTGAAATTATTCTCAGCATCTCTTCATTAATTATATTTGCTTCCAATGATCCAAATCTAATTCTTGAATTAATATCTAAATTATTAACTTCTTTTATTAAATCAACTAAATTACCATTATCATCGTCTTTTCCTAAAGAAGTTAAATTTATACCGTTTACTATTATTTCTTTGTAATTTTTATCAGAAAGATTTTTAATCTCTTTAATTATTTCTTCTCTATCTCTACTTCTGCTGGGTCCTCTTACATAAGGTATTATACAGTATGAACAATACTGATTGCATCCATCTTGTATTTTGATATTAGCTCTTGTCCTTGATTCCCAATCTATTATTTCAAATTCCTCATATTCTTCATTTTTTTCAAAATCTACTATTTCACTATGTTTTATATGTTTATTAATATAATCATTAGTAATTTCAAGTATCTTGCTTTTCTCTTTAGTACCTATTATTATATCTACATTTTTGTTATTTTTCAACTCTTCTCCATGATTTTGACTGTAGCATCCTGTAAGTATCATAATTGAGTTCTCATTATTTTTTTTAAATCTTCTTATCATTTGACGAGTTTTTCTGTCACTTGCACTCGTTACAGTGCAGGAGTTAATTATAAAAATATCTGCATTATCTGAATTATCAACAATATGGAATCCATTTTTTTTAAATAAATTTTTCATAGCTTCTGTTTCATATTGATTAACCTTACAACCTAATGTATAAAATGCTACCTTCATAACTTTCTCCTCATATTATCTGTTTCATGAAGTATTATAGTACTTAATACTAAAGCTGCCGTTTCAGTCCTTAGTATTCTAGGACCCAGGGATATTGGCTTAGCTCCTATTTTAATTAATTGTGAAATTTCATTTTCTTCAAATCCACCCTCGGGACCAATTACTGCTGCATACTTTTTCTTTTCAAAACTAATATCCTTAGTACTTTTTCCTTTTTCATTTTCATAAGGAATAACAACTTCTATATCTTTTTCCTGTATTAGTCTTTTTAATTCTTCGAGCATTTTTGCAAAGGATATAATTCCATTTATTTCTGGAATTATATTTCTCATAGATTGCTTTGCAGCTTCTTCAGATATTTTAATCCATCTTTCAAGCTTCTTCTTTTCCTTTTTATCATTATTTATCTTAATTAAACTCCTATCACTAATAATAGGAGTCAGTTTACTTATTCCGATTTCAACATTTTTTTGTATTATATAATCCATTTTGCTTGATTTAGGTAAGGATTGATATATATGAATATCTACATCTGGTTCTCTAATAATTTTAGTTTCTTCTATCAAATCCAAAATTAACTGTGATTCATCGTCTCTAATTATCTTAGCAATGTATTCTTTTCCCTTGAATACTCCAAGAATTTTATCATTTTCAACCATTCTTAGTACTTTTTTTGCATGCTTATAGTCATCCCCAGTTATGGCGACGATATTCTTATCCATTTCATCAACAAAAAATCTATTCATTTTTTCCTTTCCTAGCCACTATGCAAAGCCATTCCTCCATTGCATTAATTTCTAAAACTTCAAAATTATTAGCCTTCAATGCTTCTACTACTTCATCTTCTTTATTTTGAAGTATTCCTGAAGCAATAAAGTATCCATCTTCTTTTAGAAATTTATTAAGACTTCCACTCATATTGATTATTGAATCAGCTATAATGTTTGAAACAATAATATCAGCTTTATTCATAGCTTTATTAAGCAAATTGCCTTTTAGTATCTTAACCTTATCTTCACACTTATTTATTTTAACATTATCTTTAGCTGTTCTAACAGAATCTTCATCGATATCTATACCTATAGCGGTTCCTCCTAGTTTTCCTGATGTAACTGCTAGAATACCGCTACCGGTACCAATATCATATACTAAATCATTTTCTTTTATATATTTTTCTATAGCTTCTATACACATTAAAGTAGTTGAATGAGTCCCTGTTCCAAAAGCCATTCCGGGATCTATTTCAATTACTACTTTATCAGTTTCTGAATCTATTTTTTCCCATGAAGGTTTAATAAGAATGTTCTTTCCTATTTCAAAAGGTTTGAAATGTTTTTTCCACTCCAGATTCCAATCCGTTTCTTCTATTTTACTGACTTTAACTTTTGTACTTCTTATGTCCAAATCGTATCTCGGTAATCCGTGAATTTTTTCCTTTATGAAGTCTATCTTTTCTTGGACTTCATCGTCTTCTTCAAGATATCCTTTTATTATTATGCCTTCAAAATAGCTGTTTAGAAGATCAGGGTCAATTATATCCCAATCTTTTTTATTTTTTTCCAGGTCTAACACATCCTGAAAATCTTCAATTATGATTCCCTGGATATTGGCTTCATATAGGATATTGGTTACATCTTCTTCAAATTCTGCAGTGGTTTTAACAAGAATTTCAATCCATTTCAAAAAAAACACTCTCCTTAATTAAATGCGTCTTTAACTTTATCTATTATCCTTTTTTTTTGAGGTTCTATTTTTTCACCAAATTTTTCAGCTACGTTTTTGATTGCTTCTGTTTGTTCTTTGTTTAAATCCCTTGGAATATCTACCACTACTTTTACATACTGGTCTCCTCTTCCAGAGCCTCTTAATTTTTGAACACCTTTATTTTTAAGTCTAAAAACTGTTCCTGTTTGAGTACCTGCTGGTATTTTATATTTTACTGATCCATCAAGAGTCTCTACCTTTATTATATTACCTAGAGCTGCTGTTGAATAGGAAATTTTTTTCTCCAACCATATATCATAGCCGTCTCTTTCAAAGATTTTGTGAGATTTAACATTTAGATATACATATAAATCACCACTTGGAGCTCCTTTTTCACCATGGTTTCCTTCACCTCTTAAAGGTATTATTGAACCACTGTCAACTCCTGCTGGGATTTCAATAGTAATTTTTCGCGATTTCTTTTCTTTACCGCTACCTCCACATTGAGAACATGGTTCTTCAACTATTTCACCAGTACCGTGACATTCAGGACAGGTGCTTACATTTTGGAATCTACCAAATGGAGTGTTTTGAACTGTTCTTACGCTACCACTTCCGTGACAAGTACCACAAGTTTTTTTACTTGTTCCTGGCTCTGCTCCACTTCCACCACATTTGGAACATGATTCCATTCTATTTATTTTAATCTCTTTTTTAGTTCCGAAAGCAGCTTCTTCAAAGGTTATGTTTAATCTAATTTTTAAATCTTGGCCTTTTTTAGGTCCGGTACGTCTTCTTCCTGAACCTCCTCCAAAAAAGTCTCCAAATATATCACCAAAAATATCATCAAATCCTTGGTAGCTACCGCCACCGCCGCCGTATCCTTGGTTTTGATCGAAAGCAGCATGACCAAATTGATCATATTTTCTTCTTTTTTCTTCATCACTTAGCACTTCATAAGCTTCGTTAACTTCTTTAAACTTAACTTCTGAACCTTTATCCTCGGGATTTAAATCCGGATGATATTTTTTTGCTAACTTTCTGAAAGCTTTTTTTATTTCCTGTTGGTCAGCATCTTTACTGATCCCCAGTATTTCATAATAATCTCTTTTACTCATAAAGCTTCACCACCGTTAAAAAGTAAAGCTAAATCATATGATTTAGCTTTATTCATCTTTGTCTTCATCTTCGTCTACAACTTCATAATCCGCATCAACAACATCATCATCATCATTTGACTGCTGTTGTTCCTGTTCTTGCTGTCCACCTGGTTGTTGTGCTCCCTGACTTTGAGCTTCTTGTTGATAAATTTTCTCTGCAATTTTATTAAATTCTTCAGTTAGCTCATCAGTCTTTGCTTTTATTTCTTCTATATTATTAGATTCTAAAGCTTTTTTCAACTCATCTTTTTTATTATTTACAGTTTCTTTTTCCTGATCGGATAATTTATCTCCCAAATCCTTCATGCTTTTTTCTGTTTGATATATTAAATTATCGGCTTTATTTACTGTTTCTATTTCTTCTTTTTTCTTTTTATCTTCTTCTGCAAACTTTTCTGCTTCTTTTACTTTTTTATCTATCTCTTCATCTGATAGATTTGTAGTTGCAGTAATAGTTATATTTTGTTCTTTTCCAGTTCCCTTATCTTTAGCAAAAACATTAACTATACCATTTGCATCAATGTCAAAGGTAACTTCTATTTGAGGAATTCCTCTTGGTGCTGGTGGAATCCCAGTAAGTTGGAATCTACCTAATGATATATTGTCCTTAGCCATCTGTCTTTCACCTTGAAGTACGTGTACATCTACCGCTGTTTGATTATCTGCTGCTGTTGAGAAAACCTGACTCTTCTTAGTAGGTATTCTTGTATTTCTTTCTATTAACTGTGTAAATACACCACCCAAGGTTTCAATACCTAATGATAATGGAGTTACATCTACAAGTAATATATCTTTTCCAAAGTCTCCAGAAAGTACTCCACCTTGAATTGCAGCTCCTAAAGCTACACACTCATCAGGATTTATTCCTTTATGAGGATCTTTTTTAGTAATATTTTTAACTGCTTCTTGTACAGCAGGTATTCTTGTTGAACCTCCTACTAATATTATCCTATCTATTTCACTTGGTGATAGTTTTGCATCTGCTAAAGCTTTTTTTGTTGGTTCAATAGTTTTATCAACCAAGTGGCTGGTTAATTCATTAAATTTTGATCTTGTTATGTCCATATTTAAATGCTTAGGTCCTTCTTGAGTAGCTGTTATAAAAGGTAAATTTATACTAGTTGACATGGTTGATGATAACTCTTTTTTTGCATTTTCTGCAGCTTCATCAAGTCTTTGTAGTGCCATTTTATCAGTTCTTAAATCCACACCGTTTTCTTTTTTAAATTCATCAGCTATATAATCAACCAATACTTTATCGAAATCATCTCCACCTAAGTGATTGTTTCCACTTGTTGCTTTTACTTCAAATACTCCGTCTCCAATTTCCAGTATCGAAACATCAAAAGTTCCACCACCTAAATCGTATACCATGATAGTCTGCATTTCTTCTTCTTTGTCTATTCCGTAAGCAAGTGAAGCCGCTGTAGGTTCGTTAATAATTCTTTTTACAGTTAGTCCTGCGATTTTCCCTGCATCTTTGGTAGCCTGTCTCTGACTATCACTAAAATATGCTGGAACAGTAATTACTGCTTCTTCTACCTTTTCTCCTAAATAGCTTTCAGCATCAGCTTTTAATTTTTGTAAAATAAATGCTGAAATATCTTGAGGTGTATATACTTTCCCTTGTATTCTTTCTTTGTGATCACTACCCATATGTCTTTTAATTGATTCTACAGTGTTATCAGGATTTGTAACCGCTTGTCTTTTAGCAGTTTCTCCTACTAATCTTTCTCCATCTTTTGTAAATGCGACAACTGAAGGTGTTGTTCTTTTTCCTTCTGAGTTTGTGATTATTGTTGCTTCTCCACCTTCCATAACTGCAACACATGAGTTTGTTGTTCCTAAGTCAATTCCTATTACTTTGCTCATAATTTATTTCCTCCTTATTTTGATATTTTAACCATACTTGGTCTAATAATCTTATTTTTTAACTTGTATCCCTTCTGGAATACTTCAATAACTGTGTCTTCTTTTTCATCAGATTCTTCTGTCGTTACACCATGATGTAAGTTAGGGTCAAATTTCTTTCCTAAAGCATCTATTTCTTCAACTCCGTATTTATTGAGAAGATTTCTAAATTGATTTAATATCATTTCAACTCCCTGAGATAGATTTTCATCAGAATCTAAATTTTCAAGGGCTCTTTCAAAATTGTCTAGTATAGGAAGCATTTCACATACCAAATCTTCAATAGCGTCGTTGTAGTATTTTACTTTTTCTTTTTCTGTTCTAGATTTGTAATTTAAAAAATCAGCTTGAAGTCTCAATAGTTTGTTATTCATTTCTTCTATTTTTTTGTCTTCAATTACTAATTCTACCTTATTTGCATCATCTTGATCCTCTGTTTCAGTTTTTAATGTAGAATCATCTTGATTATTTTTTTCTTCATTAGTTACATCTTGTTCCTGACTTTTACAATCATCTTCTTCTTTAATATCTTTTTCATTTTGGTTAACTTCTTCTGTCTTTTTTTTCTTTTTGGCCATAGTCATCACTCCTTGATTTGATCTTTAAAGTTTTTTTCGATAATTTCGTTTATATTATTTGATAAGGCTTTTACTATAGGTATTGCCGTTTTATAGTCCATTCTAGTAGGCCCTATTACTCCTAATTTACCTACGGTAATACCGTTAAATTTATATGTAGCTGTAATTAAGCTGCATTTACTGATTTCATCGAAAATATTTTCATGTCCTATTGTTATGTCTAAATCTTCACCAGTATTTTTCAGTAGGAGTTTAACTATGTTGTCTTTGTCTTCAACGAAAGACAGAAACTCTCTAATCTTTTCAGTATCATTATATTCTGGGAAATTCAACATATTATTTAATCCATCGCTGTAAACGTCTATTTTATCATATTCATTTAAACTACTTATTAGTACTTTCATAAGCTCATCAATTTTTTGATCATATTGATTTCTTATAGAATATATTTCTTTTTTTATTCTATTTTTCATGCTTAGATCAATCATATCCAATCTGAGTCCTGTCAGCTTTTCATTGAGTAAGTTGGATATTTTATTCAGCTGATTTTCCGGTATAGGTGTCTTAAGATTAAGCAGTACGTTTTTAACAATATTATTTTGCATAATCATAACTATTAAAACTTTTCTTCCGGAAACTGGAACTAATTGCACATGTTTTAGTTTAGATTTTTTAAATTGAGGCGCTATTATAAGCGACGTATATTTAGTTAATTGAGCAAGGATTCTACTGGAATTTCTCAAAAACATCTCCATCTCGTTTATATCTTCCTGCAAAATTTTCTTAATCTGCTTGTAATATTTAGATTTGTTTTTGTCTATTAGTATATTATCGACGTAAAGTCTGTATGCTTTATCACTTGGTACCCTACCCGCTGAAGTATGAGGTTTAATCAGATATCCTAGTTCTTCTAAGTCGGACATTTCGTTTCTAATTGTAGCCGAACTTACTCCTAAATCATATTTCTTAGATAAAGTTCTAGAACCAACTGCCTCACCTTCTTCTATATAGCTGTGAATTATAGCCTTCAATATATTAACTTTTCTATTATTGAGCTCCATTATATCACCTCTCTATTAGCACTCTTTATTGATGAGTGCTAAGGTCTTGTCAATAAGATACTACTCTTAGGTAATTTTGTCAAGTATTATTAGGTGATTTTATATTATTTTAACTTTATAAATACATAATTAGACAAATCCATGCCTTTTTTTGTTAATCTAAGGTTATCTTTAGTTATTTCTATCAATTTACTTTCCATCAGTTGTTTTATTTTATCATCATAATTAGAAAACATAATGTTAAAAGCTTTTTCAAATTCACTTATTTTTATACCTTCGGTCTTTCTTAATCCTAAAATTAGATACTCCCAAATAGCTTCTTCTTTATCTATTTGTTCTTCAAAATCTTTAGGTAATTCATTTGACATAATTTTTTCTATATATTTAATTACATTTGATAAATTGCTGTATCTTTTATTGTTTATAAAAGAATGAGAACTGGCACCTATTCCTAAATATTCCATCCTATTCCAGTATTTAAGATTATGCTGACTTTGATAGCCTTCTTTAGAAAAATTAGATATTTCATATTGAAGATATCTTTTTTCTTCCATATATTCTCTTGCAGCATAATATATATCTCTTTCCTCATCCTCATCCATTAGTTTATATTTATCTACTTTTACAATATCATTCATTTTAGTATTTGGATTAACCTTTAGAGAATATAGAGAAATGTGTTTTACATTGTAATTTGCTAAAATATCTATATCTCTTTCAATATGAGAATATCTTTGTAGAGGAAGATTAAATATAAGGTCACAACTTAAATTATCAAATCCAACCTTATTAACCTTTTGCAAAAAAACTTCTCCTTCTTTTCTACTGTGGTTTCTTCCTATAACCTTAAGTACATCATCATCAAAAGTTTGTATCC
>JAABRS010000081.1 GCA_011390775.1 Clostridia bacterium
CGTTATTTTTTGCATATTCTAAAGCATCAAACATAACCTTGCTGCTTAGGACACCTTTCCCGTCATCTGTAATAACATTAACCAAATCTTTAATCTTTCCTAAATGCTCTAAAGTGTTTCCTTCAAGATTTTCTGTGATTGTTCCAGCTTGGAGTATATCTATTAAGCCCAATTCTTTCCCTTTATTTAATACATATTCTATTATTTTTTTACTACTGGCAGGAGGACTGGTGTTTCCCATTAGTAATACAGCCGTATATCCACCCTTTAAAGCAGCTTTGCTTCCAGTTTCTATGTCTTCCTTGTATTCGTATCCCGGTTCTCTAAAATGGGCATGAGTGTCTATAAATGAAGGCATTAAGGTTTTCCCTTTTCCATCTATAGTTTTTATACCTTCTTCGTCTATATTTTCATCTATTTTAGATATTACTCCATCCTTTATTATTATATCTCCTGCTTGATTTAATTGATAATCTACTAGTTTTACGTTTTTTATTAATAAATTCATAGGATATCCTCCTGACCCTCTAGCCTTTGGATATTATCACAGTAAAAGCATTTGTAAAGGGATTTATCTTTATCTACAATCTTATATATATTTTTGATATTTCTTTCATAATTTACAACACACTTAGAATTTTCACATTTTTTACTTGATTTTATTATTTCTTCATCTACTATATTATCTTTTTTTAGTATGTTTTCTATGTTTAGTAAACTTAGAATCAGAGCCATTCTTATATACATACCGTATTCTACTTGTTGGAAGTATTTAGCCCTCCTATCATCATCAACTCCTGTTGATATTTCATTTACTCTCGGTAATGGATGCAGAATAAACATATCTTCTTTAGCTTTTTTCAATTTATCAGTATCTAAAATATAAGTATCTTTTAATCTTAAATATTCCGAGTTATCTTCAAATCTTTCCTGCTGTATTCGGGTCATATATAAGATATCTAAATCAACTAAAGATTCTTCTAAGTTTTTAGTTTCTTTAAATTCAATATTCTTTTTTATGAGAATTTCTTCTCTTATGTACTTTGGAATTTTCAATTCTTCTGGTGAGATTAGTATGAATTTTATATTCTCGTATCTTGACATGGCTTTTATAAGTGAATGTACCGTTCTTCCGTATTTTAAATCACCGCATAATCCTAAGGTAAGATTATTTAATCTGCCTTTTAGAGATTTTATAGTAAGTAGATCTGTAAGGGTTTGAGTTGGATGCTGGTGACCACCGTCTCCTGCATTTATAAGTGGAATGTTTGATTTCATTAATGCTGCTTTTGGAGCACCTTCTATGTGATGTCTCATCACACAAATATCTCCGTAGCATCCTACAGTTTTTATGGTATCTTGAAGACTTTCCCCTTTTGCTACTGATGATGATTTGGGTGAAGAAAATCCTATCACACTACCTCCAAGTCTATACATAGCTGCTTCGAAAGACAGTCTGGTTCTTGTACTGGGTTCGTAAAATAAGCTTGCCAATATTTTCCCCTGACATGTTTTTGAATATTCTTCAGGATTTTTTTTAATTTTACTTCCGAGATTTAATATATTATCTAGTTCTTCTATTGATAAATCTTCAGGTTCTATCAAATGTCTTATTTTCATTTTTCCTCCTTTTTAGTCTCACTGAACTAATTTAAAGTATCAAAAAACCTTTCTACTATAATATAGCAGAAAGGCATAGATTTTCCCCGTTATTGTTACCTTTTTAGCCTCTCGTGCTATAATTAAAGGTTTTATTTGTTTAAATTTACTATAAATATACTTATATGTCAATACATTTAAGTAATTTGATCATTTTTTCTAATTTTTAAAATATTCTTTTACTTGATTTAGGTAGTAGGTCTAATATTTTTAAGATTTTTTCATGTAGTAATATTTGTTCCTATATTTAATTCTAAAGCTTTTTTGTAAATTGCTTCTGCTACAACCACATCTAAAAGAGCCATCCCTACACATTTAAATAAAGTAGTCATTCCAGACATATCAATTTCTTTAGACATAACTTCACTTAGTGTTTTTATTTGCTTTTCATTGATCAATCCCTTTTCTAAAGGTTGGATAATGTCTCCAGATTCTTCAATGGCTAGTTCTGTATCTATATAGACTTCATCCAGCAGTTCATAAAGAGCATCGGGAATTTCCCTCATTTTATACTTATATGAACCGATTGCTATTATATGTTTACCCTTCAATAATTCTTTATCATTAGGCATTACCGGTGTTTCCGAAGGTGTTGCTGTAATAATAATCTCTGAATTTTTTACCAGCTCTTCTGGATCTTTTGAAGCTTTTATTTTTATATCTGGTAGTTTTTTTCTTAAATCTTCAATGAATTGATTCAGATTATCCTTGTTTCTACCGTAAACATATATATTTTCTAAATTTCTGACTTTTGCAGCAAATAATAACTGATGAAATCCCTGTACACCAGGACCTATTAATCCAACACTTTTACAGTTTTTACCTGATGTATATTTAATGCCTGTTCCTCCTAAAGCCCCTGTTCTATATGCTGTAATGGAACTTCCATCAAGTATTGCTTTAGGTACTCCTGTTTCTACATCATTTAATAGCATTATCCCATTTATTACGGGTATATTCTTATCTTTATTATCAGGAAACAGGGATATTATTTTAGTTCCTATAGTTTCATCTGTAAGACAGGGCATATATAGTATCGTATCTTCTCCTCTATCTAAATGCATTCTTTCGGGCATTTTATATTCCTTATTGTTAAAAAGTTTAAATCCTTTTTCTAATGATTTTATGAAATTTACCTCTTCTGACAATTTTTCAATGTCCGAATTATTTAAATATAGCATAAATCCTCCTACAGCTAAATTAGTTTTTATAACATAATTAAGATCCCTTAATCGCTGCAGTAACTGTTTTTAAGTGCTCATCATATAATTTTTTTGTTTCTTTTACATTTTTAAGCTTCATGTTTTCAATAATCGATTCGAATAAAGCAATATCTTTTTCCATTGTTTGCTTACCAGACTCGATAAATAATTCTCTGTTAGTTTGAATTCTATCCCTGATTACTTTCATAAGTTCAACAATTACTACATTATGAGTTGATTTTGCAATTAAAAAATGAAAATCCAAATCATACTTATAATAATCAGTTTCTGTTATATTCTTTGATTTCATTTTCTTTAATAAATTACTAAGTTTTTCAAGATCACTTTTCTCAGCTCTATGAACAGCTAAATCAACAAAATTTGATTCTAAAATATATCTAACTTCCATTAAATCTATAATTGGCGCTAAATCTATAAATTCTTTAAGACTTGATTCATTTCTTGCAGTTTCCAAATATTTGGAGGATACATAGGTACCGACTTTGTTTACTGTATCCAAATATCCTAGGGCGTTTAATTCACGAATAGCTTCACGTATAGTTGACCTACTGACTTTAAATTCTTTTGACATATGTCTCTCGGAATCTAATTTCTGCCCAATGGAAATTGAACCATTTTCAATTTCTTTAATAAGGAATTTTTTGATATTTTCAGTTGTTAAAGCTTCCATCAATTTCACATCCTAATAAAATTTAATCAATTTTTTAAAAAACCTTGATTTATCTTTGTTTATAGGCTATATTATACATAAATGATTGTATTAGTGTCAATTATATTAAGAAGATTATATTTTTTTATTCAATCTGGTCTGACCAAATAAAAAGTGTTTAGGCATGAATTCGATAAAATGTTAGGAAATCGAAATAAATGTAGTGTCTAAATTATAAAAAAAGGAGGAATAATATTTGAAAAATTTAAAAGGAACATTTCCTGTTCTAGTAACACCAATGAATGAGAAACAAGAAGTTAATATTATTGCATTAAAGAGGAATTTGGATTGGTATTTGGAGTTAGAAATGCCAGGGGTTTGTATTTTAGGTAGCACCGGAGAATTTTCTAGTTTAAACAAAGATGAAAGATTAAGTATTGCTCAGGAGGCATTAAAACATGTCGATGGTAGAATGAAATGTATAATCGGCACAGCTGCTGAAACAACTAAAGATACCATAGAATATACTAAACATGCTTATGAAAATGGTGCAGATGCTGTTATGATAATTAATCCATATTATTGCTTACCCAGCGAAGAAGAATTACTAGCTCATTATAAGGCTGTATCAGATGCTGTTGATATACCTATTATGATATACAATAACCCTCCTCATTCTGGAGTAGATATGAAACCTGATGTAATAGGTAAGCTTTATCAAATAAAAAATGTAGAGTATATTAAAGATGCTTCAGGAGACTTAAGGAGAATATCAGACTTCAGAAGAGAAACTAATGATGGAATAACAATATTTTGTGGAGGCGAAGATTTAACCTTTGAAAATTTTTTATTAGGTGCTAAAGGTTGGATTTGTGTTTCAGGAAATATTGTTCCTAATGAAACAAAATTAATTTATGATTACATTCAACAAGACAAGATTGAAGAAGCTAAAGAAATATTCAATAATTTATATCCTTTACTTCATATGCTGGAAAATTCTAACAAGCCTTTAGCTAGAGTTAAGGCAGCAATGAAATTGATAGGGAAAGATTCCGGACCAACAAGATTACCTCGGTTATCTTTATCAGATTTGGAATTAGAGGAAGTAAAGAATGTACTTAGGAAAATTGGTAAGTTAAATTAAGTCATATTCTTTGTGTTTAATTTATTTTAGTATAGGAGGTAATTAATATGGCAAATTTCCCAGATGGGAAGATATTGAATGTAAACCTTTCAAAAGGAACAATTACCAAGGATTTTTTACCTGGAAAAACTTATAGATTATATCCGGGAGGATCTTCTCTGGGAGTATATCTTGCACTAAGAGATATGAAGCCTGGAGTAGATGCATTGGGACCTGATAATAACCTTGTATTTTCGGTATCAGCATTAACAGGATTACCTATTAGTGGTATTAGTAGGATGAATATAACAGCGAAAAGTCCCTTAACTGGTACAATTGGAGATAGTCAATCAGGAGGCTTTTTCCCCGCACACTTGAAAATGAACGGCTTAGATGCAATAGTAATAAAGGGAAAATCAGATAAACCAGTATACCTTTTTATAGATGGTGAGAATGTGGAACTTAAGGATGCTTCTAACATCTGGGGTAAAATAACTGGAGACGCAGAGAAAATAATAAGAAAAGATTTAAACAGAAATGATATTGAAATTGCACAAATTGGTCCTGCAGGAGAAAACCAGGTAAGTTATGCGTGTATAATAAATATGTGTAATAGAGCAAATGGAAGAAATGGTATGGGCGCTGTTATGGGTTCAAAAAATATTAAGGCAGTGGTAGTAGCAAAGGGAAAAACACAAAATCCAGTAGATAGCGAAAGATTTTTTGCTCTTGCGAAAAGTGCTAATACAAAACTAAAAGAGAATGATTCTGTATCAGGGCTTGGTAAGTACGGCACCGATGGAGACCTTGAAGGGTTTAGTGAGGAGGGTTTTTTACCTACTAAAAATTGGACTACAGGATATTTTCCAGAAGGTGCAAAAAATATTACTGGAGAAACTATGTATGATACTATTTTAAAAGAAAGGGACACTTGTTTTTCATGTGCCGTTAGATGCAAAAGAGTAGTTGAAATAGATGGAATTGTTGATCCACTTTATGGCGGACCAGAATACGAAACCGTTGCTACATTCGGCTCATACTGCGGAGTAACAAGTTTGTCTCATATATCTCTAGCTAATCAACTATGCAATATGTATGGACTTGATACAATTTCATGTGGGGCAACAATTGCATTTGCAATGGAAGCTTATGAAAAAGGAATAATAGATAAAGAAGTAACTGAAGGAATCGAATTAAACTTTGGAAATGAAAAAGCTTTGCCTCTATTGATAAAAAAAATAGCAAAAAAAGAAGGCTTTGGATTATTACTTGCTCAAGGTAGTTATAAATATGCTCAAAGTCTTGGTAAGGAAGCTGTAGCATTAACCGTAACTGTTAAAAACCAAGAGCTTCCAGCCCATATGCCTCAATATAAACCCTCTGTTGGCTTAATATATGCAGTGAACCCTTTTGGAGCAGATCACCAATCAAGTGAACATGATCCTTTTCTAGTAATGCCTGATGATAGTATAGAGAGAAGAAGATTGGCACAATTAGGAATTTATAAAGGATATGATGATTCAAAGACAATGGATGATGACAAAGTGAGATTTGCTTGGGAAACTCAAAAATATTTTTCTTTACTTGATACACTATGTTTATGCCAGTTTGTATGGGGACCTTCGTGGGAACTTTATGGTCCGGATGATATAGTTGAGTTGTGTAAATCAGGTATAGGATGGGAAACGTCCTTATATGAATTAATGCAAATTGGAGAAAGAAGAATAAATATGATGAGAGCATTCAATGCTAAAGAAGGATTTACAAAAAAAGATGATGTTCTTCCTCGAAAAATATTTACTCCTCTTGAAAATGGTCCTACTGATGGAGTAGTATTAGATGAGGAAACTCATGAAAAAGCTAAAGATTTTTACTATAAATTGGCTAAATGGGAAATAGAAAGTGGTAATCCCGAAGAAGAAACTCTTAAAAGTCTTTCACTACAGTGGTTAATGGAAAATGATTAATATAAATTTTAATGGTAAATTTTTACAAGTGCCAAATATTATTACTATTGACAAATTAGCTAATATGAATGGATACAAAGCTCCAATGATGGTTAAAGTAAATGATAAAAAATTACAACTTGCCCAATATAAAGAATATAAACTTAATGATGGAGATACTGTAATAATGAAAAGAGTACTTGGTGGAGGATAAGAATTTTATAAAAAATAGAAAGCTGGAGTTTTCAGCTTTCTATTTTTTCAATATTTTTTCAATAAAAATTTCTACCAGTTTAGGATCAAAGCAGGTTCCTGCCCTTGTTTTTAGTTCTTTACAAGCTTCTTCTTTTGTAAGATTTTTCTGGTTCGGTCTATTTCTAATAGTTATGTCATAGTGATTAGCTATTGCTATTATTCTGGATTTTATTGGTATTTCTTCTCCTTTTAATCCTTTAGGATAACCAGTTCCATCCCAATTTTCGTGATGAAATAGTATGTATTCAGATATGTTGTATAGGTTTTTATATGTATTTAAGATTCTATAACCAACTTCTGGATGTCTTTTTAATTCTTTTGATCCATTAAATGATATCTTGCTTTTTTCCATAAATGTATCTTTAAGTGTTATTTTCCCTATATCATGAAGTAATCCTGACAATCTTACTTCTTCTAAATCTTTTTGAGAAAACTTAAGTTCTTTTCCTAACATTTCACAATAATGTGATACTTTTTCAGAATGAGTTCTTTCCCATTTATCTGAATCGTGTAATATGTTTAATATTTTATCTATAGTCTTGTTCTTCATGTATGGACTTTCCACAAATTTATTTCTATACATTAAATCTTCTGCTTTTTTAAGAGTTTCTTTAATGTCTTCTTCATTATTTTCCTTTGTACTACAGCCGAATGATGCAGAAATACCTAGTTTATTAATTTTTTTATTATTTAATTTTTCTTTAATTCTTTCTACCATCTCTTTAAGATAGTATTTTTCCATTTGAGGAAGTAGTATAACGAATTCATCTCCACCAATTCTACAGACTATATCTTCTTCTCTACTTACACTCTTTAAAATATTACTAAATTCTTTCAGTAAGCTATCTCCTGCATCATGTCCGAAGGAATCATTGATTAATTTTAAACCGTTTACATCTGTCATTATCATAGATAAGGGAAGCATTCTTTCTGTATCTAATCTCCTTAATTCTTCTTCAAAAAATCTTCTATTATATAATCCTGTAAGCTGATCGTGAAAACTTAGATATTGAATTTTCTTTTGATTAATTTCATCCTTTGTTATATCTCTTGATATTGCTAGTACCTGATTATCTCTCAACTTAACCATTCTCATTTCAAAAATTTCTTCATTATCTTTAGAAAATCCCTGTAATTCATTATATGTTTTAAAAATTTTTTCTTTTATGCTAGTCTTATATTTGAATTTTTCTGTTATATCTTGATTAATTGTGTTGTCAATTTTATCAGAAACTATTTTTGATAAATCTTTTGATAATATATTTTGAATTTTTAATCCTTTAAAATTACTTTTTTGAATTAATAAATTTTCTTCTTCTTCTAAAGTATCTTCTATAGTACCATCTTTATTGAAAATAAAGATTAAATCCGGTATTGCACTAATTATAGCTCTATTTTTTTCTTCACTTATTTGCAGTTCTTTATTTGATTCAGTGAGATCTTCAGTTCTTCTTTTAATTATAAACCTAAGAATAATTATTATAATTAATAAAAGTAATATCAAAAATAATAATCCTATAATTATCCCAAAATATTCTCTTATAAAACCTTTATATGAGTATCCCTCATAAACTCCTAACCATTTATCATATATTTCATCGTATTTTCCTGAGGATTTTATTAGAGAAAGTCCTCCATTTACCATATATATTAGGTTCTCATTTTCTTTTAAAGTAGCAAAAGAGTAATCATTTAGGCTGAACTGTATATTTTGGGGATATATTTTATCCAAGTCTACGTAATTTTTAACATATGATCCGGGTATTTTTAATAAGCCAGCGTACTGGTATTCTCCT
>JAABRS010000082.1 GCA_011390775.1 Clostridia bacterium
TAATCATATTATTGATGATTTTTTTCATCTCTTCGATAGGAGCTTTTTTTTCTGTCCATATTTCAAAAGCTTCTGCTCCTTGATTTATCAGCATTCCTAATCCGTTTTGAATACTACATCCTTTTTTTTCTGCATTTTTTAATAGTTTTGTTTTTACTGGATTATATACAATATCTACTACCAAATGTTTTTCTAATAATAAATTTGTATCAATAGGGCATTCATCAATCCCAGGGTACATTCCTATACTTGTTGTATTTATTATAATATCAGCTTTTTTTATAAATTCATTCATGGTCCTTTGGTTCTTACTATCAATATATAAGCTGCAATTTCTTACCTTATCGTTTATATCCTTTGATAGGTTTTTAGCCTTTTCTAAAGTTCTGTTTGCAATAAATATTTCTTCTGCTCCTTTATCAGCAAGTGTCATAGCAATTGCCCTGCATGCACCTCCTGCTCCTATCAATAAAAACTTGTTTTTATTAATACTAAAATCTTTTTCGTTTTCTAATGCTTTAACAAATCCTATTCCATCAGTATTAAAACCTATCAATTTACCCTTAGAAATTTTAACAGTATTAACTGATCCTATTTTTTTTGCAAGTGGATCAATTTCATTAAGAAATTCCATTATTTTTATTTTATATGGAATAGTAACATTTAGACCTATAAAATTCATATGTTTTATTCCTTTTAAAAAATCTTGAATATTTTCTTCTTCTATTTCTATGGGTAAGTACAAATAATTCATATTATTTTCTTTGTATGCTTTGTTGTGCATTATAGGTGAAAAACTGTGGTCAAGGGTTTTTCCTAATAATCCCATTAGTTCTGTATTTGTATTTATTATCATGATTTCTCCTTTTTTTTATTATTTTCATTCATAATAGTAAAAATTTTTCTTATTTTTTCAATAGATAACTGTCCTGGTGCTGATAATTCTTTTCCCACTGCAAACCCCATATCACTGCCAAAAAAACCCCCAAATACTCTTGTTATTTTTCCATAGTCTCCCATTGAAATTGCTATGATTGGTATATCAACATGAAAATTTTTAGCTTTATATGTTGCATTAAATAATTTCAGTGCATCTCCATATGAGTTAGCCATAACTGCTAGTTTTGTAATGTCAGCACCCATTTTTTTTCCTTCCATTAATTTATTTAATATAAATTTTTCATTGGGAGTTTCAAAAAAATTATGATGAGAAAGAATTAATTTTTTTTCATACTTTTTTACTAAAGCTTTTACTTCTTCTAAAAACATTTTTTCGTTAATCATTTCTATATCAACTATATCGGCTAAATTAAATCTTAAAGCTTGTTCTATTATCTTTATTCTATCAATTTGTTTGATTTTTTTATTTCCACCTTCATCAAAGAGCCTACAGGTGAATATAACGGGTATATTTTTTGTTAGATAATATAATTCTTTCATTGAAATAATTAATTCACTCTCATTTTGATAATCTAGATTATCAAAATAATCTACTCTCCATTCAATTACATCTGGATTTAGCTTTATAAGTTCTTTTGCATCTTTTATTAATTCTTTTTTTGTTTTACTAATAAGAGGTAAACATATTAAAAAGCTCTCACCGCCAAATATTTTCCCTTTTATATTTATTTTTTTCATATTTCCTCCAATTCAACAAATTTATTGTATTTTATCTATTATTCTATCATATACTTTATTATATATAATATTTTATAATTTATAAATAATAATTGCTATATTCAAATGATATAATAGTACTTTTCTTTTTTAACAATTTTTTATCTTATAACATTTGTCTATTTTATTAGAATTTGTTTATTTTTTTAATTATTGGATAAATATATAATAAAGGAGGTTTTTAAATGGATACCATAAAGGAATACCTTTACTCTACATACCATTTATGGCTAAAGGAAATTGAAGATAACAAGTTTTTAGTAGGTATAACGAGTTATATTACTGAAGATATGAGAGAAATGAATAATATTAATTTAATAGAAATTGGAGCTCAATTACTGGAAGGTGATTTCTTTGGATGTATTGAAAATTCAGAGGAAGTTTATGAACTTGCTATGCCTTTAGATGGGGAGATAATTGATGTAAATCCAAAAGTGGAGAAAGAATTATCTCTTTTGGAAGATAATCCTTTAGATATATGGCTTATTAAAATTAAAATTACCAATGAAGATCAAGTTTACGATTTATTAAACGAAATTGAGTACAATAATTTTATAATTTAAATACTCAATAATTTATTCTTAATTTCATTAATACTGTCAATATGATAATCCTTTACAGATTCATTCATACCTTTTTTAGTATGCATAAGTACAAAAATATGACTGTAGGCTTTCCTATATAAATCAAGATGATTCATATATTTTTTTATATCCACATTATGTTTTTTGCTGTTTATTTCTTTATGATAAAATTGTATTAAATTCCTGAATTCGTCCATTTTTAATCTATATCCCTCTAAAGTTCTAACCACTATATATTCATCTTTAATCACTAAGTTGTTTTCTAAAAAACTTTTAAGTTCTTCATCTAGGGTATTTAGCTTAACAAAAGGGTTCGGTGGTTTAATATAATAATTTATTATTAATGCTGAACCAATACCAATGAAGGTTTCTAGGGTTCTATTTAATACATAATCCGCAGGTTGAAAATTATTTACATCTACTATTCTAAAACTAATAACTAGAAATACTAAACTGGCTGTTTTTATATATTCTGTTTTGCTGAATACATTTCCTACATAAATTATCAATAAAACGCCTATAGGAATAATATATAAAATATCTGGTGCTAGTAAAAGGTAGATGAAAGAAAAAAAGCTTCCAATTAATGTTCCAATTCCTCTTACCCTTGCCATATCTGTAGTTTCTATTAAAGATCCTTGCATACATAAAAATGCCGTCCAAGTTGCTTGGAAAGAATCTAGTCCTAATAGATTACTTATTCCTAAAGCTGCAAATACTGATAAAAATGTTTTAAAACTTCTCATTCCTAATTTTGGTATTTTAAATTTTTTTATTCTATTTTCCATTATTTTTCCTTTTAATTTTTTAAAATTTAAACATATATTTCTTCATTTGTCAAACAGAAAGAGAGCAACTTATTTGTCACTCTCTCTTATGATTTTCTTTATTCTTTTTTCTAAGTCTCTTCTGGTAAGCCATACCTGTCTTTCACAACCAATGCATTTAATTCTAAAATCAGCTCCAACTCTTAGAATTTCCCAATCATAGCTTCCACATGGGTGCTTTTTTTTAAGTTTAACTATGTCTCCTACTTCAAGATTCTTAGGCATTATATCACTCCCTGAAAATTATGTTCCACGTGGAACAATTATTATTCTATTATGTCTTTATAGCTTAAATAATTTAAAACAATGTTGTTTTCGTAGAATATTTCACTTGATTTAGATTCCAGTACCATACTTGTTATAGCATTATTTTCATCTGAAAACATTATAAAAGGTGCAGCCAGGGCAAATATTAAATAAATTATAACTATAGTTTTAACAGCTCCTAGAAAACCTCCCAGTAATTTGTTGGCTAAATTAAGTACTGGTAGTTTTACTATCGTATTCAGTACATTGGCTATAACAAAAATAATTAGAAATGTTAATAATATAGCTATGGTAAAAGATATAAAAACCATAATCATATTTGTTACTTGATCAGCAATGTTTCCAGTATTTGACATAACCGTTGAACCGTCAGATGAGTTAACCATGTTATTGAACATCATTTTCATATCAAAAGGAAGCTTATCAAATCCTTTAAAGAAATCAGCCATTGTAACATTATCTCCAAAGTCAGCAATTACATCGGATATTTTTCCAGAAACAAATTCATAAACTGTAGTTTCTAGTTTTGTATGTTTAATTAAAAAATTCATTATTATATGGTAATATTCTTTTGATATAAAAAACGCTAAAATAATACCAATTAAGTTAAAGAGAGACATTATAAAACCTTTTTTAATGCCTGTGAAAACAGATAAACCTATAAATATGATAATTATTACATCTACTAAATTATACTCCATAGCACCCTCCTATTTTATATTTCCAATATAAAAATTAAAATCAGTTTCTACATAAATAGTATTATCAATTACATAATAGTTAATAATTTTTTCATTTATTGGCCAAATCGAATATGTTTCTTCTCCAATTACATCTATTGAATTATTATTACTTAACCACATAATGTCATTGTATATTGCGATTTTATCATAAGTTTGGTCTAATTGTATTACTTTTTCAACAGAACTATCAAAATTAATAATATGGAGTCTTCTATTATCCAAAATTATTATTTCTTTACTTTCTTCATTTATATATAAATCTTTAACAGTGTCAAAATTATTATACTTCCATAATATTATACCATCAGTATTGAAAGTATAAAAATTTTTTTGGGTTAGTACAAAATTTCTAGAAGAAGTTTGTTTTACATCAACCAATAACTCTCCTTCTAATATAGTTTCCCATCTTTTTATATCGTCTTTTATAAGTCTTTGCTGAATTATAGAATTAATCTTTCCATTATTAAAATAAAAATATCCAATAAAATAACTATCTATCTCATCTTTTGGAGAAAGAAAAACTATATTTCCTTCTATTGATAATTCTTCTTGTTTTCCATCTATTATTTTGACAGCTTTATTATTCTCTTCATCTGTTTTAAGAATAACAAAAATATATTTTCCTTTATCTATATATATAACTTCAGATTCAAAATTATATTCATTAAGTATATTTCCATTAACATCTATTTCTATAATTATATTTTTATTTTCAGTTATTACATAAATATTATCATAATAATATACATTTCTTACAAAATCTTCGATTTCTTTTGACCACTTTGTATCACCGTTAAAATTGGTGATTTTAATTGATTTATCGGTATATGATATAATGCCATTATCAGTATAGATTTTCTTCCTTAAAAGGTCTATATTTAAGCTTTCTATATTCTCAATTAGCAATTTATCTTCCTCTAAGTCTAAAATATCTTTTTCTATTACAAAATAGTATACAGTTATTACAAGGATTATTAGTATAAATATTATTATTGCTTTTTTCAAAATATCACCTAATTCATTATATCATACTATAAGCAAAAATAAACATAATTAAACCAAAAGAAATGTTCCACGTGGAACATTTCTTTTGGTTTAATTTTATGTACTTATAATACTTTTTTTGCTTCTTCATATTCTTTTTGATTTTCTAAATCATATGATGTTCTTTTAGTATAATGTGTATGTAGTAGTTTGTGAGATATTTCTTCGTTTGGTTTTCTCAAAAATTCATCATACAGTTTCTTTATTTCTAGATTTTGATGAGATTTTCTAATTTCTTTTACAGCATCTTCTTCATATAATGCTTTTGCTCTTTCTACTCTTCTATCTACATACATTCTAGTTTTAGCCGATACATGTGATTGTCCACCACCATTTACGCATCCACCTTCACAAGCCATTATCTCAATAAAGTGGAATTCTTTTTTCCCTGCTTTGATATCCTCAAGTAATTGTGCTGCGTGTTTTGTTCCATGTACAACAGCTAGTTTAATTTCTGTCTTTTCTCCGTTTATAGGAAGTTTTATAGAGCCTTCCTTTATATATTCTACTCCTCTTGCCTTCTTATATTCAATTCTATCCAAGTCTTTGCCTGTAAGTATATCTGCAACAGTTCTTAAAGCTGCCTCCATTACACCACCGGTAGCTCCAAATATAACTCCTGCTCCAGAATATTCACCCATTCCTCTATCGAAATCTTCATCTTTTAAATTTTGGAATTTGATGCCGCTTTGTTTTATCATTGTACCAAGCTCTCTTGTAGTTATAGAGAAATCTACGTCTCTTATTCTATCTACTTCCATTTCCGGTCTTGCAGCTTCGTTCTTCTTGGATGTACAGGGCATTACAGACACTACTACCATATCTTTAGGATCAATACCAGCTTTTTTAGCATAGTATGACTTTGCTACTGCACCAAACATCTGCTGTGGTGATTTACAAGTTGATAAATTATCTAAAAACTCAGGATAATATAATTCACAGTATCTTATCCATCCTGGAGAACAAGAAGTAATCATAGGTAGAGTTCCACCATTTTGTACCCTATGTAAAAACTCAGTACCTTCTTCCATGATTGTTAAATCAGCTGTAAAGTTGGTGTCAAATACATTATCAAATCCCATTCTTCTTAATGCTGCAACCATCTTTCCTGTAACTCTAGTACCTATTGGATAACCAAATTCTTCTCCCAATGATGCTCTAACTGCCGGTGCAGTTTGAACAACTACGTGTTTTGTAGGATCATCTAGTACTTCCCATACTTCATCTATGTTAGATTTTTCTCTTAAAGCTGCCACTGGACATGCTTGAATACACTGACCGCAGTATATACAAGGTACTTTATCCATTGAAAAATCAAATGCTGGTGCAATTTCTGTTTCAAATCCTCTTTCAGTAAAATCTAAAATACCGATTCCCTGTACATCTCTACAAGTACTTATACATCTACCACAAAGAATGCATTTACTTGAATCTCTTACTATAGAATTAGATATTTTATCTACCTGCCATCTTCTTTGCTCTCCTTGGTATTTTAAATCTTCTATTCCTAGTTCGTCGCATAATGTTTGAAGTTCACATGTTCCATTTCTAGGACATACTAAACATTCTCTATTATGATTAGCAAGTATCAATTCAAGATTACTTCTAACTGCATTTCTTACTCTTTTAGTATTAGTCTTTATCTCCATACCATCCTGTACTTTTAATACACATGAAGCCGGTAAGTTTCTCATTTGTCTTCCATCTACGTATGCTTCTACTACACAAAGTCTGCATGCAGCAACCTCATTAATCTCCTTTAAGTAGCATAAAGTTGGTATGTCTATTCCAGCTTCCTTAGCAGCCATAAGTACTGTATAATCTTTAGGAACCTGAACATCTATATTATTTATTTTAACATTTACTTTTTCCATTATTTACACCTTCCTATTTCCTAATAATAGCATCAAAAGGACAAGCTTCCAAACAAGCCCCACACTTGATACATTTATCCTGATTTATTTCGTGAACTTCTTTAACCTTTCCGCTTATAGCATCAACTGGGCACACTTTTACACATTTTGTACAACCTCTACAGTTTTCTGTGATTTCGTAACTTAGTAGCGCTTGACATACTCCTGCAGGGCATTTCTTTGATATAACATGTGCTTCATACTCATCTCTAAAGTATTTAAGAGTTGATATTACTGGATTAGGTGCGGTTTGTCCTAAACCGCATAAAGAAGTATCTTTTATGTTTTCAGAAAGTTCTTCTAATGTATCTAAGTCTTTTAAAGTTCCTTTTCCTTCTACTATTCTATTAAGAATTTCAAGCATTCTTTTTGTACCTTCTCTACATGGTGTACATTTCCCGCAGGATTCATCTACTGTAAAGTCTAAGAAAAATCTAGCAACATCAACCATACAGTTATCTTCATCCATTACTATCATACCCCCAGAACCCATCATTGATCCTAGTTCAACTAGAGAATCGAAATCTATTGGGGTTTTAAGATGATCTCGTGTTATGCATCCACCAGAAGGTCCACCAGTTTGAACTGCTTTGAATTGTTTTCCATCGGGACATCCCCCACCTATGTCATATATTACTTCTTCTAAAGGTGTTCCCATTGGAATTTCAACCAGGCCGGTGTTATTTATCTTTCCACCAAGAGCAAAAACTTTAGTACCAGGAGATTTATCAGTACCAAAGGATCTAAACCAATTTGCTCCATTATTTATAATCTGAGGTATATTTGCTAGAGTTTCAACATTGTTAATTATTGTTGGTTTACCCCAAAGTCCTTTATTTGCTGGAAAAGGAGGTTTATTTCTAGACATTCCTCTTTTTCCTTCAATTGAAGCTATAAGTGCTGTTTCTTCTCCACATACAAAGGCTCCCGCCCCTAATCTAATCTCAACGTCAAAGTCAAATCCTGAACCAAATATATCCTTACCTAATAATTCTTCTTTCTTTGCTTGTTCTATTGCAATTTCAAGTCTTTTAACTGCAATAGGATACTCAGCTCTGACATATACATATCCTTTAGTGGCACCAATTGCATAACCTGCTATAGCCATAGCTTCTAATACTGCATGTGGATCTCCTTCCAAAATACTTCTATCCATAAAAGCACCTGGGTCTCCCTCATCTGCATTACATATTATGTACTTCTGATCTGCTTTGTTTGGTGCTGCAAATCCCCACTTTAAGCCTGTTGGGAAACCTCCACCACCTCTACCTCTTATACCTGAGTCCTTAACTACCTTTATAACATCTTCCGGCGTCATTTCAGTTAAAGCCTTACCTAAAGCCATGTATCCATCTTGTGCTATATACTCTTTAATATCTTCCGGATTAATAATTCCACAATTTCTTAGAGCTAATCTTTTTTGTTTGCTGTAAAAGCTTACTTCACTTAATGATTTTATAATATCTTCGTCTATACTTTCCTCATAGAAATATTCTTTTACTAATCTACCTTTATATAAATG
>JAABRS010000083.1 GCA_011390775.1 Clostridia bacterium
GATAACGAAGTTGACCTAGAAAGACTAATGGAGGATTTTGAAGAATGGGAAGAAAATCCTGCAAGTCAACCTCAATTTTATAATTTGCTCGAAGAATTGGAAGGCGAGCTTGAGACAGTACAAACTGACTTTTTTGGAAATTGGTCTAAAATCATTACTGAAACAAAGAAACTTAATGGATTAAAACAAGCAGAAATATATGTCAATACAATATATAATCCTTTTGTATTTAGTTCAAATCTTCACGACTTTGCAGATCCAATTATTCAATATATGAACGGAATTATTAGTGGTGGTGCATTAACTGGTGACTATTCGGTAGTAGACGTTTATACAAAATTTGAAGAATACAACAATCCTAAAAAATTGGCTGTTGGAGATTTAAGTAATCTTGTTGAATTTATGTTAGATCCTGAAAATACTACTCCGGTACCACTACATCCTACAGATAGGGGATATAAGTTTATTTTTAACTTACATAAGGATTTACTTGAATAATTAATATTTGCTATAGATTATAACTAGATAAGGCTGGAGTTTTGAGACTTCAGCCTTTAAGTTTTTATATATAACCGTTCTTTCCTCTTACTGAAACTTCACCAGAATAAATTTCTTCTTTGGCACCATCTTCTTTTTGAACTAATAAATGTCCTTCTGAAGTTATATCTAATACCTTTGCTACATAGGAATAATCTCTACCTATTACTCTAACTTCTTTACCCAGAAGTATTGATTTTTCCTTTGATATTTTTATTATCTCATGAAAATTATTTCCCAGGAAATATTCTTTGTAATATTTTTCAAAGTAGTTTAGAAACTTTCCTGTGAATTTCTTTCTGTCTATAGTTTTACCAGTTTCTGATAATATTGATCCTGCCTTATTTCTTATATCTTCCGGGAATTCTTCCTTATTTGTATATAAATTTACACCTATGCCCATTACTACATAGTTTACCTGATTAATTTCAGCACTTAGTTCCGTAAGTATACCGGCTATTTTTTTATCGTTTATTATAATGTCATTAGGCCATTTTATTAAGCCTTGAATATCAAAATCTTCTAAAGCTTTAACCAGAGCAGCTGCACCAACTAGGGTTATATTTGAAACCTTAGATGGATCTATTTTAGGTTTAAGCAGAATAGATATTAGCAAACTTTTACCCTTAGGAGAAGTCCAGTTTCTACCTAGTCTACCTCTTCCTGAAGTTTGTTCTTCACTTATCACTAAGGTTCCATCTGAGGATGTTTCAGCTATTTCTTTAGCTTTTTTGTTGGTAGAATCTATAGTATTAAAATATAGTATTTTTTTACCTATAAAGTCTGTATTTAAATAGGGCGATATTTCTTCATAAGTGAGTATATCTGGAGAGGATATAAGTCTATAACCTTTTCTAGAGACAGAATCTATTTCATAACCTTCTGACTTAAGTGTATTAATATTTTTCCAAACGGCTGTTCTGCTTACATTCAGTATATTACTTATTTTTTCTCCTGAAATATAGTCCTTATTTTCTTTTAATATTTCTAATACCTTATCTTTCATAGATCTCCTCTTATTAAAAACTTTAATTCATAGATTTGTCTTTTTAATATTATCATAAATAAAAAGAAATTAAAACACTGTCGTTAACCAAATCAAATTTTAAGTTGACAATAATAAATCTAGAATATATAATCGTTAACCATAGGATAAAAAAGGTTAACGATGGAGGAAATATGAAAATCTCAACAAGAAATATGGTAATAACATCACTATTTGCATCTTTAATGGCGGTAAGTGCTATCTTAATAGCTATACCCTTAGGTCCGGTAAATTTTACTCTGCAGATATTTTTCGTAATCTTATCAGGAATTATGCTGGGGCCTAAATACGGTCCACTATCTCAAATACTTTATATGACCATGGGATTATTAGGACTACCTGTGTTTTCTGGAGGTGTTGGAGGTATATCTTATATATTTGCACCTTCCTTTGGATATATACTTGGATTTATTTTAGCTTCATATATAGTAGGAAAAATATCTCAAAGATTTAAAGAAACGTCATTTATTAAGTTTTTTATAGCTTCCTTAATAGGACTACTCGCTATATATGCAGTTGGTTTTCCATATCTATATTTAATACTAACAAAGGTATTGGGAGCAGACGTGTCTTTCTCTGCAGTATTTAAGAGTGGAGTTCTTATATTTTTACCGGGCGATATAATTAAATGTTTACTGGCATCTTTAACGGGAAAAAAGATGATTTCTCTACTAAAAAAACAAATATAATTTAAAATAGACAACAACTTCCTTAACAGTTTATATATTTTCTGCTAAAATAAGGTTAATATATAAGAAGGAAGTTTTTTTATGGATAATTTTTTTATGAACAAAGCATTAGACCAGGCACTAGAAGCATATAAGTTGAAAGAAGTTCCAATAGGAGCGGTAATTGTCAAAGATGGTAAAATAGTTGGGAGGGGATATAATAGAAAAGAGATATCCTTTGATACAACAAATCACGCTGAAATAATGGCAATAAAAGAAGCGTCAAAAAATTTGAAAAGCTGGAGATTAAATGATTGCACTATGTATGTAACTGTAGAACCCTGTCCTATGTGTGCAGGAGCTATAGTAAACTCAAGAATCAAAGAATTGGTTATCGGTACTATGGATTCTAAAGGAGGAGCATGCGGATCTTTATATAATATAGTAGAAGATTACAACCTCAACCACATAGTAGAAGTAAGAAGAGGAATTATGAAACAAGAGTGTTCAAATATTATGAAGAATTTTTTCAAAAAATTACGAGAAGGAGATAAATTATGATATTAGATTTACTAAAAACTAGAAGAAGTATAAGAAAATTTGAAGATAAGAAAATTGAATCAGAAAAAATTGAGGATCTAAAGAATGTAGCACTACTTTCACCAACTTCAAAAAACAAAAAAGGCTGGGAATTTATATTTGTAGAAGATAAAGAATCTTTGAAAAAGCTGTCTGAAGTTAAACCACAGGGAGGAAAAATGATAGCTGATTCTGCTCTTACAATAGTAATTGCTGTAGAAGACAGTGATAATGATGTTTGGATAGAAGACGGATCAATAGCTGTAGCATATTTACATCTTGCCTGTCATGAGATGGGATTAGGCTCATGTTGGGTACAGATAAGAAATAGAAAATACGATTATGAAAAAGATATAGATTCAGGCAATTTAGTTCAGGAACTTTTAAACATACCTACAAATAAAAAAGTCTTATCTATGTTAGCTGTAGGATATCCATCTGAAGAAAAAAAAGCTTATGATTTAAG
Organism: Clostridia bacterium; assembly: GCA_011390775.1. Lineage (GTDB taxonomy): Bacteria > Bacillota > Clostridia > Tissierellales > Dethiosulfatibacteraceae > UBA8670. The sequence continues at coordinate 3,296 of JAABRS010000083.1, forward strand.
CAATCTAAAAAAAGAAAATATTCACATAGAAAAATATAATAAATAATAGTAAGTGGGAGTTTTATGGAAAATCATATATTTTTAATAACTAATTTAGCAAATAAGTTTGGCACCTTATTTATATTCACATTTATATTATCAAATTTAAAACCCGCTAGAGCACTGATAAATAAAAAACCTGTAAATTTAAAGGATAAACTAATTCTTTCGGTAGTTTTTGGTATTTTTGGTATAGTTGGAACCTACCTTAGCGTAGAATTTGATGGAGCTTTAATAAACACAAGAATTATAGGCGTAGCTACCGGTGGAATTTTAGGAGGTCCTGTTGTTGGTCTCCTTGCTGGTATAATAGCTGGGATGCATAGATACACTATGCCTACAGGGCTTTTTACTCAAGTTGCCTGTGCTGTTTCTGTGCCTCTTGAAGGATTGGTTGCCGGACTAATTGGAGCAAGAATAAAAAACAAGAAGAATATCTGGGCATATGCAGCTTTAGTGGGAGCTATAGGAGAAAGTATGAGAAAAATTTCTGTTCTAATATTTTCTAGACCATATCCTTTGGCAGTAGAACTTGTAAAAAACATATGGGTTCCCATGGTTCTTATTAATTCCATAGGTTTGGCATTGTTGTTTTTAATAATAGCTAATGTAAATAAAGATAGAGAAAGAATTGGAGCTGAACAGGTAAATCTATCCATAAATATAGTAGATAAAATCCTGCCGTACTTAAAAGGTGGACTTCATCTAGGAAATGCCAATAAAATTACTGATACTATTCAAGAAATGACGGATTTTGATGCGGTTACTATTACGGATAAGGATATTATAATTGCTCATTCAGGGACAAGTACGTCTAGACATGGAGTTGGTAAACCTATAGTTACAGAATCAACCTTTGAAGTGCTTTCAAAAGGTAGTATTATACAGATGGATAAATGCAGTGAAAAAAACTGTGAAGTTAAAAACTGCATGTTGAACTCTTCTATAATAACTCCCTTAAAGGACAGGGAAGATATTGTAGGTACAATGAAGTTTTATAAATTCCCTCAAAATTCTATGACGGATATAGATAGAGAAACTGCCTGGGGATTATCAAAGTTGATATCAAATCAAATAAGAATAAATAGACTTGAAGAGAACTCTAAACTTTTAGTAGAAGCTGAATTAAAAGCTCTACAAGCTCAGATAAATCCTCACTTTTTGTTTAATTCTCTTACAGTTATAGCTTCTCTTTGTAGAACAAATGCGTTAAAAGCAAGAGACTTAATACTTCATCTTAGCAATCATTTTAGAAATAATTTGACAATAGAAAGAGATCTTGTGACTATAGATGTTGAATTAGGCCATGTTAAATCCTACGTAGAAATAGAAAAAGCCAGATTCGAAGATAAATTAGAGGTAATATATAAAATAGATGAAAAACTAGATTGCCTCCTACCACCTCTTACACTGCAACCATTAGTGGAAAATGCAATTAAACACGGTATACTTACGAAAAAAGAAGGAGGTAAGGTAGTTATAGACGGAGAAGCCTTTAGAGATAATGTATATATTACTATTTACGATAACGGTGTTGGAATTCCTGATGAGAAAATAGCTGTAATAACCGATGAAAAAATTAAACATGTAGATTCCATTGGACTATATAATGTAAATAGAAGATTAATAGGTAAATTTGGAAAGGATTATAAAATTGATATAAAATCGAAACAAGGAGAATGGACAAAAATTACAGTAAAAATACCCTGTTTAAAACATAATACATTGTGGGAAGAGGTAAAAAATGAAAGTTCTGTTGGTTGATGATGAAAAATATATAAGAGATGAATTCAAATATTTTCTCAGCAAATATAATGATGTTGAAGTATGTGGAGAAACGGGAAGAGGGGATGAAGTAATACCCTTAGTAAAAAAATTAAAACCTGATCTTATATTTTTGGATATTAATCTTCAAACTGATAGCGGTTTGATAATAGCAAGAAAAATTTTAGAAATGAATAATCCTCCACAAATTATTTTAGCTACGGCTTTCGATCAACATGCAGTTAAAGGTTTTGAAATGGGAGTAGTAGACTATATAGTGAAACCCATCATTGAAGATAGATTAAAAAAATGTATAGATAGAGCAAGAAAAAACTTGCAACAAACAGATGTTAATACAGTTGAAAAAACAGATGAAAAAATTGACAAAATTGCAGTTAAAAAATCCGATAAGATTTATCTAATCAAATTAAAAGATATTATTTATCTAGAATATGCTGACAATAAAATACAGGTATACACTAAAGTAGAAAAATATTATATGTATATGACTATGAAGAAATTCATGGAAAAATCAGAAGGATCATTTATTAGAACTCATAAAAGTTTTATCGTGAATCTAGACTACGTAAATGAAATAATACCTTGGTTTAATTATACATTTAAATTAAGATTAAAATACTTTGAAAATAAAGAAATCCCTGTGAGTAGGAGTTATCTTAAAGATTTTAAAAACAAATTGAACATATAAATGAATTTATAAAATCACATAGTGCACCTTATAAAGATTATAGTGTAACTTAATCAAAAAGAATTATAAAAAACGTTTTCTTGTAATAGAATTAATACAAATCAAATGGAGGTATTAAAAAATTATGAGAAAAATTTCTTTATTATTAGTAATTATATTAGCATTTAGTTTAGTAGCTACGGCTTGTTCAAGTGAACCAGCTGAAGAACCGGAAGCACCGGTTGAAGGCGAAGAACCAGCAGAATCTGGAGAAGAAACACCTGAAGATCAATTTGTTACAATACTTACAGGTGGAAGTTCAGGACCTTACTTTGCATTAGGTGGAGCATTATCAAACCTAATTAACGACAAATTAAGCTATGCTAACTCATCAGTTGAATCAACTGGAGCATCTGCAGTAAATTCAACAAAAATAGGTAACAACGAAGCAGAATTAGCTTTAGCAATGAATAACGTTGTAAGCTTTGCTTATGAAGGAACTGAAAGCTTTGCTGAAAAAGGCGAATTTAAAAATCTTAGAGGTATAGCTTCTTTATATCCGAATTTTGTTCAAGTAATTACTGTTGAAGGTACAGGGATTCAAGAAATAGAAGACCTTAAAGGTAAAAGAGTTGGAGTTGGAGCACCAGGTAGTGGAACAGAAGTAGATGCAAGAAATGTATTAGCAGCTCATGGAATTACTTATGACGATATAGATCAAGACTACTTGTCATATGCAGAATCAGTAGAGCAAATGAAAAATGGTACTGTTGATGCAGCTTTCTTAACATCAGGATTACCAAACTCAACAATAATGGACTTGTCTACAACAAACGATGTAGTAATAGTTCCTATAAGACCAGAAATGGTAGAAGAATTAGCAGCTCAGGTACCATTCTACAGTTCAGAAATTATACCAGCAGGAACATACGATAACGAAGAAGACGTATATACTGCAGCAGTTAAAAGTATACTTATAACTAACTCAGAAGTTCCAGAACAAGTAGCTTATGATATCACTAAAACACTATTTGAAAATCTTCAAGCAATGAGAGATACACATAGTGCGGCTGATCACATAGACATAGAGAAATTTAATGAGGGTATGCCTATACCGTTACATCCAGGAGCAGAAAGATACTATAAAGAAGCAGGCGTTTTAGAATAAATTATATTCTTCCCTGAATTTATTCAGGGAAGTTTTAATTTTAGGAGGTTATATGAAAGACGATAAAGAAAAGGGAATTAGAGTAGAAGAAGAAAAATTTGACCAAAACGAAATACTAGAAAAATATGACACTGAAGCTAGATTTAGAAAATTTGGAAGAGATACCTTACCTGGAATGGTAGTTTTTTTAGTTGCTGTAGGCTTGGCTTTATTTCATCTTTACACAGCATGGCAGGGTGCTTTAGTTACTTTAGTACATAGGGCTGTTCATACTTCAGTAATTTTAAGTTTGGTATTTTTGCTTTATCCATTTTGGGATAAATCAAGAAAAGATAAGCCTACGATAATAGACTGGGGATTTTCAATCATCTCCATAGTATTAGGTGCTTATATTTTCTTTAATTACAACTCTATTGTATTAAGAGCAGGAATGCCAAATACAACTGATGTAGTTTTTGGAGTAATAGCAATACTGGTTTTAATGGAAGCAGCAAGAAGAATAGTAGGTAAAGAAATAGTATTCCTAGCAACACTTTTTCTAGCTTATGCATATTTTGGACGAAGTCTTCCAGATATTATAGCTCACAGAGGATATAATATAACACAAATAGCTGAATATATGTATCTTTCAACTGAAGGTATTTTTGGAATAGCTATTGGTGTATCATCCACTTATATATTTTTGTTTATATTATTTGGAGCATTTTTAACATCTTCGGGGATGGGACAGTTTTTCAACGATTTAGCTATGGCTATAGCAGGATCTAGTAAAGGTGGTCCGGCAAAGGTTGCAGTTGTTTCAAGTGGATTTTTAGGTTCTATAAATGGTAGTGCAATAGCCAACGTTGTTACAACAGGAGCTTTCACTATACCACTAATGAAAAAGATAGGTTATAAAAGTGAATTTGCAGGAGCAGTAGAAGCAGCAGCATCATGTGGTGGACAAATACTTCCACCGGTAATGGGTGCAGCGGCATTTATCATGGCGGAATACTTAGGAGTACCTTACATAACTATAGCAATAAGTGCAATTATACCAGCATTTTTATATTACTTAGGTATTATTATGATGATTCACTTCAGAGCTTCAAGAAGAGGATTAGAAGGACTACCAAAAGCAGATCTTCCAAGAGTAATTGATGTATTAAAGGAAAGAGGATATTTACTCATACCAATAGTAATATTAGTATATATGTTAGTAAAAGGAAGAACACCTATAAATGCAGCATTTTTCTCCATTATTACAACGGTAGTACTGAACCTTGTTGTTAGAATTATAAAAAAAGAAACAGAAGGCATGTTTATGGATATCATAAATTCTCTTGAAAAGGGTACCAGAACTGCCTTAGGAGTAGCAATGTCCTGTGCAATTGTAGGTCTTATTATAGGAGTTGCAACTTTAACAGGATTTGGACTTAAATTAGCCGGAGCGATATTGTTCTTAGGAAATGGAATACTGTTCTTAACATTATTCTTTACTATGATAGCATGTATAGTACTAGGAATGGGATTACCATCAATACCAGCTTATATAATCACTGCTACTATGGCGGCACCAGCAC
>JAABRS010000084.1 GCA_011390775.1 Clostridia bacterium
GGAGAATATCAAAGTAAATTAGAATCAATTCAATAGTAATTACTAAAAATAAAGTTTCTACTTTAAGATGAGGAGTATACTCCTCATCTTGAAGTGTTTAACTAATAAGTATAGGAGTGATAATAATGAAGGACAACATTAAAGTTAGAGATATAATAAATGACAATATTAGCAATAAAAAAAATACATTGGAAAGAATAATGCCTGTATTTTTTCTTGTAATGGCATCTATATCCATAGTAACAACAATAGGTATACTCCTAACTTTAGTTATTGATGCATCAAAATTTTTTGCAGCAGTACCTATAAGAGAAATTTTCAGCACGGATTTAGCACCTCTAAATGCCAATCCTTCTTTTGGAATACTGCCATTGATTAATGGAACTTTGTTTACGACTATTATAGCAATTTTATTAGCTGCACCTATAGGTTTATCAGCATCTATTTATTTAAGCCAGTTTGCATCAGATAAGGTCAGAAGATTATTAAAGCCCATTATAGAGGTTTTAGCAGGAATACCAACCATAGTATATGGTTTTTTTGCATATTCTTTTGTAACACCCTTATTAATGAAGTTGATACCTAGTTTAGGAGCTAAAAATGTCTTAAGTCCCGGGATTGTAATGGGTATTATGATAATTCCAATGGTAACATCTCTATCAGAAGACTCCATGAACTCAGTTCCTGATATTATGAAAGAAGGAGCATATGCCTTAGGATCGACTAAATTGGAAGTAGCATTCAAAGTAGTGATTCCTGGAGCCATGTCCGGAATATTGTCATCAATATTATTATCTGTATCAAGAGCTATAGGAGAAACAATGATAGTAACAATAGCAAGTGGAAGTTCGAAAAATTTTACCTTCGATATAACTCAATCTATGCAGACTATGACAGGTTATATTGTTGAGTTTACAAGTGGAGATGCTGCAAGTGGAACTACTGGGTACTATAGTTTGTATGCAGTTGGATTGTTATTATTTGTTTTTACATTAGGTATGAATATGCTGGCCCAATATATTTCCCATAAATATAGAGAGGAGTATTAAAATGAACTACGAATCTCAATTTATAAAAGAAAATAAAAGTGAAAGTAAATATGAATATGTAAGTACTTATAAAATTGAAATAGATCAAAAAAGGACAACTAGAAGAATCAAGTTAAGTAATGCATCTCGATATATTTTTTCTTTATCCTTAGTATTTGCATTATCAGTATTGGTTATTTTGCTATATAGGATTGGAGTAGATAGTATAGGATGGCTAAACTTTAATTTCTTAACTGGAAGATTATCAATATTCCCTGAAAAAGCAGGTATATTTAGTGTCATAATGGGTTCAGTCTTTTTAACTTTAATAGTTATACCAGTTACTTTAATACTTGGAGTTTCTACAGCTATTTATTTGGAAGAATATGCCTCAAGTGGCAAAATCAGAAGAATTATAAATACCAATATATCAAACTTAGCAAGTGTTCCCTCCGTTATATTTGGATTACTTGGCCTTACAGTTTTTTCCAGAATGTTAAACCTAGGTTCCAGCATATTAGCTGGAGGATTAACATTATCACTACTTGTACTTCCCATTATAGTTGTATCAAGTCAGGAAGCTATTAAGGCAGTACCTGGGTTTTTGAAAGAAGCATCCCTAGCTATGGGAGCTACAAAATGGACAACTATAAGAAAAGTTGTACTACCAGTAGCTATTCCTGGAATACTAACAGGATCTATACTTTCTATATCAAGAGCAATAGGAGAAACAGCACCATTAGTTGTTTTAGGTATACCTACACTGATAATGACAACTCCAACTAATATATTTGATGATTTCACAGCTTTGCCAATTCAGATATACTACTGGACATTAGATACTGTTTTAACTCCAGAATATGCCAACCTAGCGGCAGCTACAATAGTAGTCCTCTTAGTTGTGTTATTTATAATGAATTCAGCGGCAATAATAATAAGAAATAAATTTCAAAAGAAATTTTAATAAAGGATGATAAATATGAGTGAATCAGTAAGAGATTTTAATGAATATAAAAGCAATTTAGCTTATGATGTTAAAAATTTAAATTTGTGGTATGGAAAAGATCAAGCTTTAAAAGATATAAGCTTACAAATAGAAAAAAATCAAGTTACAGCAATAATAGGACCCTCGGGATGTGGTAAATCAACATTTATAAAAACCTTAAATAGAATGATAGAAAATATTCCTATAGTAAAAACTCAAGGAGAAATACTTTATAATAATAAAGATATTTTCGATAAATCAATAAAAGTAGAAGAATTGAGGACAAAAGTAGGTATGGTTTTTCAAAAGCCAAACCCTTTCCCAAAATCAATATATGAGAATGTTGTTTACGGACCAAAAATCCACGGAATCAAAGATAAAAGTATGTTAATGGAAATAGCAGAAACAAGTTTAAAAGGAGCAGCCTTATGGGAGGAGGTAAAAGATCGGTTAAATGATAATGCTTATGGTCTTTCTGGAGGACAGCAACAGAGACTATGTATAGCAAGAGCTATGGCTGTACAGCCTGAAATAATACTTATGGACGAACCTACATCAGCCTTAGATCCGATAGCAACCTATAAGATTGAAGAATTAATAGACCAGTTGAAAAAAAACTATACCATAGTAATTGTAACTCATTCTATGCAACAGGCTGCTAGAATATCAGATAAAACCGCGTTTTTATTAATGGGAGAATTAATAGAATTCGATAAAACGGAAAAAATATTCTCCAACCCAAGAGATAAAAGAACAGAAGACTATGTAACAGGAAGATTTGGATAAACATTAATCCCTCTATATAATTTTGAAAGAAGAGTTGTTTTTTGATAAATGACTCTTTTTTATTTGGAACCCTTTAAATATAGCTACGTCTAATGGTATAATAGTAATAATAAGAAAGGGAAGTGATTATGTGATTAATGTAAAAAGTATAAGTAAAGTTATATCTATTTTTTTATTGCTTAGCTTTATATTTACACCTTTAGTTGGATTAGAAGTTGAAGGAGCAACAAATATAAGATTGGTAGTAAACGGTAGTGATATTACCCATCTTTCTGAACCTATTATCGTTAAAGATAGGACACTAGTTCCTATAAGATTTGTAGTTGAAGGTATAGGTGGCGAAGTTGAGTGGAATAGTGAAGAAAGATCAGTAACAGCTACCAGAGGAGATTCAGAGGTTTATTTAAAAATTGACAGCTATTTATTCAGTTATAATAATGGTGAAGAATACGGATTAAGTGATGTAGCACCGGAAATCAATAACCTTGGAAATGGAGACAGGACATACGTACCATTAAGATTAATAACTAATGCATTTGGTATTGGAATAGAATGGGATGGAGAAAATAGAGTTGTAAACATAGATTCTAATGAAACATCAAAAGTAGAAGATTTTTTCCAAATGGATATTACTTCTCATAATGATGGAGATATTATAACAGGAGAAGAAGATATTTCAGTAGATATTCCCGAAGAATTAATTAATTCAGAGAATAAACTTAGGCTGATACTTATAGAGAAGGATAAAAACAGCGGCTTTATAATTAATGAATCAAGCACAGACAATTCTACATTAAAGTATATGCCTAAAATGTCTGAAAATGGTGACAAGCTTCTAATTGCCGCTATTTATAAGGACGAAGAATTTTTGGCTGGAGATTTAGTAGGTGTAAACATCAATATAAATCCAGAAGTATCTTTAAATGGAGTTATAGAAGGAGAAACATACAGTGATAGTATAACCCTTGAAAATACTTTGAATTTTTTTCCTAAATATGTAAGATACCAATTAAAAAATGTTGAAAGTGAGAGAACTATACTATCTGGAGAACAGGATCCTTTAGGTAACTACACTTGGACACCTACCTTTGAAAATAATGGAACTTATGAGATAAAGTCTATAGCATATGATGAAAAGGACAATTCCTACGAAAGTGATGGAATTAAGGTGAACTTCGCCTTAGAAAGAGTACTAACTTTAAGAGGGGTATCAGAAGGTATGGAGATAGATGATGCTGTTAATCTCATAGCCAACAGAAACTTTAATGTCAATGAGACTCACTATCTAATAAGAGATAAAGGGTCAGAGGAAGAAAGAGTTTTAAAAACTATGCCTTATGGTGGATACTTATGGTTCCCAGGACCTGAGGATGCTGGTGAATACGATCTTAAAGTAAGAGTAGAAGATACAAGAGGTAATCTTCACGATAGTCCTTGGGTAGGAGTAGAAGTCCTTGGAACACCTAAATTGATATTTAATGGAATAGGACCTGATGAAGTGGTAACAGGGGAAAAAGAATTAAAATATAAGACTAATGTAGAATTAGAAGATTTAAAATTCATATTCACAGATAAAGAAAACGGTTCAAGAAGAATAATACACGATGATTTCAATGATGAAGAAATCCCTACTTACAGCCCGATAGGTACAGACAGTGGAAAAATGACTGTGTATGCAGAAGGAGTTTATAATGGACAAATTCTTTCAACTGAAGAGGTGGAATTCAACGTATACTTAGATGATATACACTCTTCTAAACCTATAGTTGAAAAAGACAAGTTTATGGACTTTGCTGCAAAACTTGCAGTTGAATCTAAAGAAAATACAGGAATGTCTGCAGCACTTCAAACTGCACAAGCCATACTTGAAACAGGATGGGGTCAGTATGTACCTGTTGATAAATATACTGGTAAATTTTCCTACAATTTATTTGGAATAAAAGGTGAAGGAACTAATGGATCTATAATTTCAAATACCTGGGAAGTTTACAATGGAGTAAGTTATAGAGTAGATGATTACTTTAGAGCTTATAACAATGAAAATGAAGCATGGCAGGATCACAAAAATATTCTGCTAAACCTTGAAAGGTATAAAGGATTTAGAGATGTAATGTACGACAGTACAAAAGGTGCATGGGCTGTGAAAAGAGCAGGATATGCTACGGACCCTCAATATCCTATTAAACTTATGGACATTATAGATATGTATGATCTTAATAAATTAGATGAAGTAGAAATCTAAAAAAAGGAACTAAAAAAATGTTTTAGGCTTATAATTGGATGGTAAAAGATTATTCTGGGACCTGAAAATCTCATTATATCTTTTACCTTTTTTTAAAAGACTTTCTTTTCTGTTTTTAGTCTATTACTCATAATAATTTCTCCTCAATTAATCTTCAAGATAGAAATATTTGTCTAACCTGTTATTTAAATCAAAAAGATTATTATACTGAATTACTTCATACTCATGTATACTTTCTTTTAGAACAGATTTTTCATCAAAATTGTAAACTTTCCCTTTTTTATCGAAATAAAAATTAGCAACAATTATAGGTATTTTTTCATAAAGATTTAGTAGATATTCATTGTATGTTGTAGTCTCAACACCTGCATTTTCTAAAAGTAGAGAAGAAAGATAATTGATGGAAATTTCTTCTAAATATTTTTCTTCAATATTGTAATTCGCCCATATAATAAAAGGAACCTGATAAAGTTTAACTCTATCTTCTAAAGACAGTTCATCTAAAGGTTTTTGGTAAAGAGTTTCTAAGAAAGTATCATCAAGCATTGGCTGGTGGTCACCAAACATTAAAATAATTGTATCTTCTTCTATATTTTTAAAATAATCTATTAAATATTCAAAGGCTAAATCAGATTCTTTCATCAGAGATAAAAATATGTCTACATCTTCTCTAACTTTAAAAGAAGTTACATTTATTGGGTTATCAAATACATATCCTGTATCAAAATATCCACCGTGATTTTGCATAGTAATATTAAAGATAAAAAAAGATTTATCAGAATCTCTATCTTCATATAGTTCTATAACTTTTTTATAGTTTTCTAAATCACTTATATTGCCCCTTACAGTTTCTGGATTTTCAAAGCTTTCTATTGCTACAAAATCCTCAAAACCAAAATGTGAATATACACTTACTCTATTATATCCGCTTTTCTTGTAAGGATGCATTGCTAAAACCTGATATCCCTGATCTTTAAGAGTAGAAACTATAGAAGGCATCTCAGAATTTATATATTGAACATAAGGGTTAGTACCTCTCAAAAAAGCCATAGTATTTCCCGTTAAAAACTCATATTCAGTATAACCTGTACCACCACCTCTTTCTGGAGAAGTAGTGAGAATACCTTTAATAGTATTTTTTTCAAGACTTCTAAAAAATGGAAGATAATCTTCGTTAGTTTCAAAATGCCCATAAATATTAAAATCTGAAAATGCTTCATTCATTACAACTATTATATTTGGTTTTTTAGAAGATTTTGAGTTATTATGATTTTCTATGTATTTAGTAAGTATGTTATCTACTTCTTCTACAGAATAATCTTCAATATCTATAGTAACAGATTTGCTAAAATCGTAAACAAAACTTGAAATATAACCGTATTTTTTAAATTTAGTAGATGGTTCCCAGTGGGTGTGGGTTGCATCTTTAAAATACAACCCTGAATTATATACAAATCCTGAAAAAACCAGTAGAACTGTTAAAATTATTATTGATTTTATTATTTCACCAACATTATTAATTTGCTTTTCTATTTCCGAAGATAAAATCAATAGGAGCATAGTAGAACCAAAGATTATCAATGCAGTAGTAAAATCACTGTTTAAATTAAAGTCATAACCCCCGGAAACACTAAAAGCCGTCTTTACTGAATATATATCGCTAAAAACAATGGGAATGCCTCTAAAGCTAATAACAAAATAATTAGCTATAGCAGCATAATATATAATCATTAAAGATACAGTGGAAGTTAGTTTAATTTTCCTAAATAAAATATAAAAAAACACATGAATGATTTCATAGAGTAAAAAATTAATAAAAATAAAATCTATATCTATAGAATCAAAAGTACTTAAATTTAGTATTTCCATTATAATAAATCCTATAGCAGGAGATACAAAAAATAAGTATAAGTAAGATAATTTTATTTTACTCTTTATGAATTTTAAAATAGGATACATAAAATTTTTAAGTTTAGAGATATTAGTAGAAATTAAAAGTGAAAATATAATTCCTATAAATAAATACTCAAAGAAAAATGAGTAGTAAAAAATTGTAACAAGATCCATATAAGAGTATTTTTTATACAAAAAAACAAATAAAAATATTAACATAAAAGTTGTTATTAAAATTCTAATTATTTTAAATAATCTATCTTTTATAAATTTGCCTTTGTTATATACATCCATTAAAATATTGAAATTTAAAAATAAAAATAAAGATGAAAAAACAATCAAAACAAAACTTAAAAATAATTTGAATTTATCTTTACTGTTAACCAAGATATTGTTTTTAGAAAAGAAATTTAAAATCAAATAACAAAAAATTAAACCTATAAAAAAAGATAATATTAGAGATATAATATTTTTTTTGTTTTTAATCATAAATTCACATCCTAGTTATAAGGGGAGTTGTTAATAGCAATGTTTATAAAAATATATAAAGGGTATTATATAAATATATAAAAAATTAGACTTTATCGCTATTCTTGTATATGTTACAATAAATAGTTGATAAATTCAATATTGGATAATTAAGTATAGGGAGAAATAGATGAATATAATTAACTTAATAGCAAATCTTAATGACGATAGTTATATGATATTTTTAGCAGTATTTTTGTTAATAATATTAGTATTAACTTTAATATTAATAAATAAAAATAAAAAAATTATAATAAATTCAAATAAATATAAAGAATTAGAAAAAAGAAACAATCTTTTTGAAACACTATTTGAAAAAATGCCTGTAGGTATTTCTGTAATTAAAAACTTTAATGAAGTATTATATGTAAATAAAAAACATATGGAAATAACAGGCAAGAATAGAGAAGATTTTACTGGAAAAACTTGGATAGAATTAACACACCCTGATGATTTAGAAAAGGATATTGAGCTTTTTGAAAAATTTAAAAAGGGAGAAATTGAAGGCTATAATATTGAAAAAAGATATATGAATGTTAATGGAAGTTATATATGGGTTAAATTAACCATACATCCTCTAGATATGAAAGGTAAAGATAAGATTTATATTGCACTAATGGAAGATATAGATGAAAAGATATCAGCAAAAGCAGAACTAATGGAAAGTGAAAGAAATAAAAGCATACTGCTATCAAACTTACCTGGAATAGCCTATAGATGCAAGTTTGATAGAGATTGGACTATGAAATTTATTTCGGAAGGGTGGTATAATCTTACTGGATATAAAGTCGAAGATTTAATTGACAACAAAAAAATGTCGTTCAATGATTTAATACCTGAAGAATTTAGAGAAAAAATATGGAATAGATGGGTTAAAGCAATAGAACTTCAGGAAAAATTTATCTATGAATATCCTATTATTACAGCCAATAATGAAGAAAAGTGGGTACTTGAACAGGGACAGGCA
>JAABRS010000085.1 GCA_011390775.1 Clostridia bacterium
TTATTAGTTTCATTATCTCACCTTTAATAAGATTATATCATATACTTAGATATTTCATCCTTATATTTGAATAAAACTTCCCTCATTTTCTCTAATTTTTTTTCGTAATTTTCTCTTTTAAAAAAAGATATAGCTACACATGCTTTAATTTCTCCCTTAGAGTTTCTTATAGGTATACCTGCTGCAACAGCAAAAGGAAAAGTTTCATTAATACTCACAGCATATCCCTGTTTTCTAATTTTTTCGTATTCTTTCAAAAGCTCATTTTTATCAGTTATAGTATTTTCACAAACTTTTTCAAATTTTTTATCTTTTAGAATCTCTTTTACTCTATCCTGGTCGTAATAAGCCATCAAACATTTGCCGTAACACCCTCGGTTCATTGGATAGATAATACCCGGTCTGTAATTCATCTTCATAGGTTGATCGATTTCTATTTCGTATAGAGATATTACTCTTTCTCCATCTCTAATAGCAAATCCTACAGACTCTTTAGTTTCATGGGATATTTTATCAAGTATTGGATATATACTGTCTTTAAATCTAAAGTTGTTAAGATAAATAGAGCCCATTTCATAAGCAAAAGGCCCTAATTTATAAAGTTTATTATTTTTTGTTTTAATAACTAAACCTCTATCTTCAAGGGTGTTAAGAATTCTATAAATAGTAGTTCTATTTATCTCAGTCTTTTCAGATAATTCAGTCATTGTATACTTAAATGGTTCTTTACATAGTTGTTTTAAAACCACTAGTGATTTATCTACACTTGAAGATTTTTCTACTTTTTTATTCATTGTCTGATACTCCTATAAAATAGTTGTTTATAGTATATCATATCTTATAGATTTGTAAACGATTAACCTCCTGCAACAGGAGGAAAGAGGGCTAAAGTATCTCCCTCTTCCAATTTCCTATCTACATTTGAATGCATTCCGTTTACAATTATTAAGGCTATTTCTTCCTCTTTAATTCCAAGTTCATTCAACAAATCCTTAACCTTTGTTTCATTTTCAACAATTTCAATATTTTTCTTTTTAAATCTTCCATTTCTAAAGGTGGCAAATAACCTTACTTCTACATTCAAAGTATCAACTCCAATTAATTATTTTAAACCAAGTGCCTTTAATTTTTCATCAGTAGGTATACCTTCTTTAGTCCATCCTCTTTCTGCATAGTACTTAGGAAGCATTTCGCTAAGTTTACTTACATTTCCTTTTGATGGTCCTTCAGGTATTACTTCTTCTAAAAGTCTCTTAGGTAGAGTATCTTCTTCTGGCTTTATTCCTGCCTCAAGGTTGAATAATTTTTCTATATTGTAAATTCTATCTCCTGCTTCTAATATTGAATTAGCATCATGCTCTGTACCGCATATAGCATTATAATAATCAGCATAATCTTCTGCTCCTAAAGCGAAGGATGTAAATAAACACATTCCAAGAGAGTCTATAGATGCAGTCAAGTCTTGGAAGATTTTACCCCAAGTTCCTTTTCCTTCTGATGATAATCTATCAAGCTGCTCTGGAAGTCCTAAGATTTCAGGTGATACTAAATATCCTCTAACGTGACATCCACCTCTATTAGAAGTTGCATATGTTAATCCCTGTCCTTGTACTCCTCTTGGATCGTAAGCAGGCATTTCTAATTTTTTAACTGTCATAGAAAATTCAGGCTTACCGTAACCATCAGCTAATCTATATGAGCCATCAGCCATTTTGTCTCCAAGGCCTTCTCTATGTCCCATTCTTTTAACCCATTCAGCAATAGATGCTCCGTTGCCGAATTCAAGTTTTAATCCATCAAGTTCTTCTTCTTTAATAAATCCTTTTTCGTAAAGTTCTATGGCTGCTGCAATAGTTGAACCTGCAGAAATAGTATCAATACCTACTTCATTACACCAGTAGTTAGCTTTAATTATAGCTTTCATATCATCAAGGCCGCAGTCTGCACCAAATGCCCAAAGAGTTTCATATTCAGGTCCACCAACTTCTTGATCATCCATTTTTACATATCTCCCACATGCTATTGGACATCTGTAACATGCTGTATTTTTAATTAGATATTTTTCAGCTAAAGTTTCTCCACTTATTTCTTCTCCACCATTAAATTGTGATTTTTGGAAGTTGTTAGTTGGTAAACTTCCAAGCTCATTAAGTATATTAACAAGTACAGCTGTTCCGTAGGTAGGTAATCCTTCTCCAGTTACTCCATTTTCCTTTATTTTAGCTAATTTCTCTTTAGTTAATTCCTTCAATTTAGCTTCATCATGAACCTTAACTTTGCCTGTACCTTTTACTGCTATTGCCTTAAGATTTTTAGATCCCATTACAGCTCCAACTCCGGATCTACCTGCTGCTCTATCTTCGTCATTCATGATAGCTGCAATCTTACTTAGATTTTCTCCACCAGGTCCTATAGCAAGGACTTTAGTTCCTTTTGGTGCATCTTTAGTAAGTTCTTTAGTTGTTTCAGATACATATTTTCCCCATAAATTAGATGCATCTTTTAATTCCACCTTATCATCTTCAATAGAAAGATATACAGGCTTTTCTGATTTGCCTTCAAATATAACTGCATCGTATCCAGCTGATTTTAATTCTGCTCCCCAGAATCCTCCTGAGTTTGAAGATGCTATCGTCCCGGAAAGTGGTGATTTAGTAACTACCATGTATCTACCACCGGTAAATGCAGGAGTTCCAGTCAATGGTCCTGTCATTACCATAAGTTTATTTTCAGGACTTAGTGCGTCAACATTAGGGTCAACTTCATCCATCATCATCTTTGTTCCTAGACCTCTACCACCAATGAATTTCATTGCTAACTCTTCATTTAAATCTTCAACTTTAATCTGTCCATCAGTTAAATTTACTCTTAAATATTTTCCATTATAACCATACATAAAAAAACCTCCATTTATATTTTTATAATATATAGATGCAATGTTTATGCCAATAAACATAGTCAATAATTTAACACCTATTGTCTTTATAATTCCTATTAATGGAGGTTTATGTGCCGTTAATGAACACGAATCTTAGTATTTCGTTATATATTTATCAATTTTTCTAAATTTTGTTTGATTTTGTGTGTCCTTTAATCTACCACTGTTATATTATGTGACATTAATTTTATATTCTTTCAATTTTCTATATAAGGTATTTCTACTAACACCTAAAATGTCCGATGCTTTAGTTATATTACCTGATGTTCTATTAATTATTTTTTCAACATGTATCCTTTCAACTTCATCTAAACTTAGATTTTCTTTGCTTTCAAAGCTTGGGCTTCCATTATGTTTAATTCTTTTACTGAAAAAATCCATAGGCAAATGTTCGGTGTTAATAATTAGTTCTATAAGGTTTTCAAGTTCTCTTATGTTTCCAGGCCAATCGTATTCCATAAGGTATTCCATATACTCCTCAGGAATCTCAATTATTTTTTTATTGAGCTTTCTTGATATTCTTTTCATAAAATAATTTATTAAAAGAGGTATATCTTCTTTTCTTTCTCTTAAAGATGGAAGTTTTAAAGGAAGAACATTGAGTCTATAATATAAATCGGTTCTGAAGTTTCCTTTTCTTACTTCTTCTCTCAAGTCTTTATTTGTTGCTGCTATTATTCTTACATCAATTGGGGTTTCATCCGTGCCACCTATTCTTCTTACAATACCTTCTTCTATAACTCTCAAAAGTCTTGTCTGAAGATCTATTGGCATTTCTCCTATTTCATCTAAAAATATTGTTCCTCCGTCTGCTATTTCAAACTTTCCAGGATGACCACCTTTTTTTGCACCGGTAAAGGATCCTTCTACGTAACCAAAAAGTTCACTTTCAATAAGATTTTTAGGTATAGCTCCGCAATTTAGCGCTACAAAAGATTCTTCACTTCTTTTGCTGTGATTTTGTATTGATTGTGCAAATATTTCCTTGCCAGTTCCGCTTTCTCCTAATATTAAAACTGTCGATTTACTATCCGAGATTTTTTTAGCATATTCTTTTGTGTTTTCGATGATATCAGATTCACCAATTATCTTATCAAAGGTATATATTGCTCTACTTCCAGTAATTTTATTAGCAAGTTTTCTGACTTTTTTTACATCCTTAAATACAAATACTATTTCCTGTACCAGCTCCTGAGAATCTAAAATTGGATAGGCGCTTACATTTACTTCTTCCTTATTTAATCCAAGATTTACATAGACATCTTTTTGAAGTACATCTTGTCCTTTTTTAATCACTTCCGCTATATTATCCCAATCTCTTATTACTTCACATATTCTTTTTTTCTTTATCTCATCTTCAGTGTATCCAAACATTTTTTCAAGATATTTATTAGCCATTTTTATTTCGCCATAAAAGTCACTTGTTAAAATTGCTGCCGGTATAGAATTTAAAATAGTTTCAATATAGTTTTTGCTCAAAGTCAATTCTCTGTTAAATTCTTTAATCTTCAACATGTTTTCAATTGCATCTGATGCTGCTGCAACCATACCTAATGTATGAGAATGTACGTTTTCTATGTCACCAGTTAAGTCTAAGCAACCTATAATCTCACCTTTTGGATTTCTAATTGGTGCTCCTGAGCAGGTCCATTTATGAAAAACCTCAACGTGATGTTCTTTTCCCGATACCTGCAGCGGTCTTTCTTCAACTATAGCCGTACCCATACCATTTGTTCCTATATATTCTTCTCCCATATATGCTCCAGGAACTAAAGCATTTTTAAAAGCCTTTTTCAATATATTATCATCGCCAATTATATTTAAGATGCATCCCTCTTCATCAGTTAATATAGCAAAAAAACTAGAACCTTTAACAAAATTATATAGATTCTCTATAAAAGGACTTGATGTCATTATTAAATCACTTTTTTCCTTTATCTTTTCATCCAGTTCTTTTTGATTTAATACCTTTTTACTTTCTTTTTGTTTTACATCTATTCCATAAGCTCTGCTGCGATTATTTGATTCTGTTATGAAATTTCTATTTTTCAAATCCATAAAGCCCCCTATACCTATATTTGATTTACTGAATTAATAAAATCAAACCATCTTAAACTTTCATAATAATCATCTTTATACTTCTTGAAATCTCCACAGAAAATTGATTCTAGTTCTTTAGCCTTAGTTTTAGCTTCGTCCATATATTTTTTGTATTCTAAACTTCTATCAATTTCTTCTTCATATATAAAAATTTTACCTATATAATCAAAGCTAGATTCAATACCAAAGTTTGTAATCAAATCTATTTGTTCAATACTGTCTTTATGCAGCCAATTCCCACTCATTAAATCAATTTGATATTCATCTAAGAATAGATACCCGTAATTAGATATAAAATCTACAGCATCCAATAGAAAATCAACTTCTTCTTCAGTCATAGTATAGTGTAGATTAATTCTAGTCCATCCGGGTTTTAATGAGTGTATGTCTTTTTGTATTATTTTTCTAAAAATTTCAGATTTTTCTGAATCAATACCCAATAATCTATGTCCGTAAGGTCCAGCACAAGCACATCCTGCTCTAGATTGAATACCAAATAAATCATTTAAAAGTCTAGTAACAAATCTAGGGTGTAAATGTTTCCCGTCATATTCTATCATAAAAGATATTATTGAAACTCTCTTCTTGGGATCTTCAGGGCCTAGAATTACTAAATTTTTATTGTCCCTAAATCTATCCATGAATTTTTTAGTATAGAGATACTCTAATTCTTCAATTTTATCAATGCCAATTTTATTTTTTAATTCTATTACTAAAGATGCTCTTATAGCTTGTATAATTCCTGGAGTTCCAGCTTTTTCTCTTTCTTCTGGATTTTTAAAATAATCCTGTCCCAATTCACTAACATAAGCAACTGTTCCACCTCCTGCAGTAGTAGGTGGTATAGTGTTATCGTATATTTTAGAATTTATAACTAAAACTCCACAAGCGCCTGGTCCTCCTATAAATTTGTGAGGGGAGAAAAATACAGCATCTAAATAAGATCCGCTTTCTGGATTCATGTCTATTTTTACGTAAGGTGCACTGGCAGCGTAATCAAAACATGCTATTCCATTGTTTTCGTGAAGTATATCAGCCACCTTGTAAACATCTGTTATGATACCTGTAACGTTTGATGCAGCTGAAAAAGAACCTATTTTAGCTCTATCAGAATATTTTTTATCCTTAACTTTGTTTTCTAAGTCTTCTAAGTCTAAATATCCTTCCTCGTTTAGTTTTATTTCCACTACTTCGGCAATACTCTCTCGCCACATCAATATGTTTGAGTGGTGTTCATAAGGTCCAATAAACACTACAGGACCTTTATTATGAAGTTCTTTTTTTAGTTCTTCATATATATTTTTTTTACTTTCAGAATTTAAATCAGAATTATCTATAAGATTTTTAAATCTTTCTCTGGTAGCAGGAGCAAAATAAAGACCTAATATTTCACTCAATCTAAGCACAGCCCCTGTTGCCCCAGCACCAGCTTCTATTACATAACAATTTTTTGATGCATTTAGTTCATTTTTTACAATTTTTTCTGATTTGTGAAGAAGGTTGGTCATTACCTCTCCCGTAATATCATCTTCAGTGTGGGTATTAGCATAAAGCTTTTGTATTTCTAAGAGATATTTTTCTATAAATTTTAAAGCTCTCCCTGAAGCAGTATAATCGGCATAAGTAGTTACTTTCTTACCGTAAGGCGTATCAAAAAACTTATTAAGTCCTAAAATTTCTTTCCTTAAAATATCTAATTCCATATTAAATTCCTCCCGTAAATGGAAACTATCTTTTTAAATTAATAATTATATTACATTTTAACAAAAAAAAAATGTTTTTACTAATTATTTATTTTATAACATTCTTTTTAATCAAATATTTTTCTACTTTTTCTTCTGAAAACAATGGTTCTTTCCTCATATTTTCATTTTCTATTTTCTTAAATAGCTTTTTTTCATTATCAAGCATTTCTTCAGCTTTTACTAAAGTAGCTTCGAAATCATCTTTATCTATAACTATGACACCATCTGCATCACCAAAGATAATATCTCCAGTATTAACTGAAACTCCTCCACAGGAAATCGCCTCGTTATAATCTCCTTCTGCTTCTTTTACAGTAGTAGTAACTGGTGATCTTCCAGTAGAAAAAACTGGGAAATCCATTTTTTTTATTCCTAAAGTATCTGTATTAGGACCATCAATTACTATTCCTCCTAGATTAAGTTTTTTAGCTACTCTTACAACTCCTTCACCACAGCAAGCATATCTGTTGTCACTCATTCTATCAATAACTATAATCGAACCTTCCGGTGCTCTTCTCATTGCATAGTATAAAATTGCAGAATATTTGCCTGGAATTCTGACAGTGTATGCAGGTCCTATTATTTTATAATCTTCATCTACCGGTTTAATTTTTTGACTCATAAACCCTTTGTCAATATAGTGACCTATCATTGCTGGATCGATTTTCATTGCTCTTTCTATTAAACTTTTTGTTAATTTCATTAATCAAACTCCTTCAAATTTAATTTATTAATACTTTCTAATTCTATTCTATTTTTTAAGCTTGGAATACTATTTCGAACACTATCAATATAATCCCATTCTATTTCTGCTATTACTGACCCTAATTTATCTGATGATTTCGCTATTACTGTTCCCCAAGGATCAATAACCATTGAATTACCAAAAGATCTTTTACCTTTTTCAAACTCGCCAAACTGACCTACAGCTACAATATATATTTGATTTTCTATTGCTCTTGCCTTTAAAAGAGGTTCCCAGTGGTCCTTTCCAGTAAATAAAGTAAATGCAGCTGGAACAAAGATAAGCTTTGCACCATTTAAAGTTAACTTTCTGAATAATTCCGGAAACCTTAAATCATAGCATATAGTAAATCCAAAATTTCCTATTTCATTATTCAAATTTACTATTTCATTTCCTCTTTTATACTTGCTTGATTCATTAAAAGTATTCTCTTTATCTATATTAATATCAAATAAATGAATTTTTCTATATACAGCTTCTACTTCTCCTTTAGGATTTATAAAAACTGATGTGTTGTATATTTTATCACTATTTAAGTCTTTTTCAGCAAAACTTCCATTGTGTATATATACTTTATGCATTACAGCCATTTTTTTAAGTTCATTAATTATTTCTCCATTAATACTTTGAGAATTCTCTTTTGCTCCAGCTATTGATAGGTATGTTGATGCTTCTGGAAACACTATTAACTCAGCGCCTTTATTTGAACATTCTTCTATTACTTTTTTCATTTGAGCTAAGTTTTCTTTAATATTATTTTTTGAATTTATTTGGCCAAGTCCAATTTTTAAATTTTTCATGAGTATATCCTTTCTTTTCT
>JAABRS010000086.1 GCA_011390775.1 Clostridia bacterium
ATTTTTGGTAAAAAAGTTAAAGAAGATGGAGTAATAAGCAGATATATATTTGATAAAAAAGAAAAACAATTGATTGTAAATAATCCTGGAGAAGACGAAATATGTAGAGGTTGCGATAGATATGGAAATTGCGAATATCTTAAAGCAATCTATACTACTATAAATTACGACGGAAGAGTTATTGGAGTTATTGGAGTGGCTGCCTCGACAAAAGAACAGGAAAAATTAATCATAAATAATGAAAAAGCAATGGTTAACTTTCTAGATAAAATTTCTAACCTAATAAGTACAAAGGTACATGAAAGAGAAATGCTTAAACAAGTTGAAAGATACACTAAGATGATGGAAACTGTATATGATAATATTAATAGAGGAGCTTTAATAGTTGATAAAAATTATCAGATAGTAAGAGCAAATAAGTATATTTTGAATAAACTAAAATTTGAAAATTACGAAATAGAAAGAAAAAATCTGAATGAAATTTTTCCTGGAATTAATTTAAATAGTAAAGTTGGAGATGTAAAAAAGGCTGAATACGAAGAATATGAATATGAAAAAGATGAGACTTCAGTTAACCTACTCTATGCTTCTACTCCAATTCTCATTAATAATGAATTAGAACTGATACTATATTTCTTTGAAGATTACAAATCAGCTAAAAAATTTGCTTTTTCTATTACAGGACAAAAAGATTGCATTACCTTTAAAGATATAATAGGGAAAGATGAATCTATAGTTAATTTTAAAAGTAAAGTAAAACAAATATCTAAGTCTGATTCTACAGTGTTATTAATTGGAGAAACAGGAACAGGAAAAGAATTATTCGCAAGAAGCATACACAATGAAAGCCATAGGAAAAATAAACCTTTTATAGCCATAAATTGTGGAGCTATACCAGATACGCTAATTGAAAGTGAACTTTTTGGTTATGAAAAAGGCTCATTTACAGGAGCAGAAAAAACAGGAAAACATGGTAAATTTTATCTTGCTGATAAAGGGACTGTTTTTCTTGATGAGGTTGAAAACATGCCTTTATATCTTCAACAAAAGCTATTAAGAGTTATAGAAAGAAAAGAAGTTGAAAGAATTGGGTCAATTCAACCTCTAAAAATAGATGTAAGATTTATAGCTGCTACAAATATTGATTTGAAATCAATGGTAGATAGGGGAGAATTTAGAGAAGATTTATACCATAGATTAAACGTAATACCCCTTGAAATACCACCTCTAAGAGAGCGAGGAGATGATGTTTTAGTTCTATCCAAATTCTTTATCAGTAAATTTACTAAAAAACTTAATAAGAATATAAAAGGACTGGATAAAGATGTAGAAAAATTATTCCAAAATCAATTTTGGAAAGGCAATGTAAGAGAACTCCAAAACACAATAGAATATGCTGTAAATATGGAAAATAAAAAATATATTACTAAAGACAATCTTCCTATTGGTTTTAAAATTCAAGAGAAAGAAGTTACTAACAATAAAATTAGAAATCTTGAATTTTTAGAAAAAAACGAAATAAAAAAAGCACTAGATTTATATGGATGTGACGAAGAAGGTATAAAGAAAGCTGCTTGCAATTTGGGTATAAGTAGATCTACAATATATAGAAGAATAAGTAAATATAATCTAAAAAGACAGCTTATGTCATAATGAGATTAAGTTTCAAAATGACAGAGACATTAAATATAAAGGGAAAAGAGAATAAAAAGGAGAATTAGTGTCAATTTGACACTAATTCTCCTTTTTATTCTATAAAGATATAATCTTCACAACCCTTGTTTGATAAGGCTTTTAATAATTCTAATATTGAAATATATCTTTGGCATATATCTTGCAAATTATATTAATATAAAATATTGGAGGTATGAAAATGAATAAAAAGGTTGAATTTCTGTATTTACAGCAAGAAGATTGTGTGAAGGCAGGAGGGTATGATATGGAAGGAACTATGAAAGCTACAGAAAGATCATTCTTCTTACACGGTAAAGGTGATTATATTTTACCACACAAACCTGTTATTAGATGGGGAGGACCTGAAACTGAGGAAACTACAGGTAGAATTATGTCTATGCCCAGTTTTTTAGGTGGATTAGAATACGAAGAAGAACTTAAAGAAAAAGGATTATTAGGACCAGTTAATACTTCAGGAATTAAATGGATACCAAGTAAACCACACAATCCCCAAAAATATGGACTTCCGAGAGCTAATGCAATTATTATAATTGTAGATCCTGAAACCTTGATGCCTGTATCCGTAATGGATGGAGCGTTAGTATCAGCAATGAGAACAGGAGCAGCAAGTGGTGTAGCAGTTAAATATCTAGCAAATCCTAAGTCTGAAGTAATGGGATTAATAGGAGGATCAGTGCAGGGTATAACTCAAACTCATGCATTTAAGTGTGGTGCTCCAAATCTTAAATTATGCAAGGTTTATGATTTAAACAAAGAAACATCAGAAAAATTCTGTGAAAGAATGAAAAAAGAAATTCCTGATATGGAATTTAGAGTAGTAGAAAGTGCTGAAGAAGCATTTAGAGATTCTGATGTGATAAGTACAGCTACTATGGCAAAAAAACCTTATGTAGATGGTTCTTGGTATAAAAAAGGAGCGTTACATTGTGAAATTTCTTTTTGGGATACACCGGCAGAAGCACTAACATACGTTGATAAAGTGGTAGTTGATGATTTTGATGCAGTTTCTGGACATGGAGTAGATGTAAGTTATAGAGCTGTAAAAGATGGAGTTATTCCAAGAGAAAAAGTAACAGATTTAGGAAAAACAGTTATTGGAGAAATACAAGTAAGAGAATCTGAAGACGATATTATATTTTTTAATCCTATTGGATTAGGTATACATGATTTATCAGAAGCTCATAGAGTTTATACAAATGCTAAAAAAATGGGAATTGGAAAAACATTACCATTGTGGGAAAACCCAATACTAGGATAAGGAGGAAAATATGGAAAATTTATTTAACAATATCGCAGAAGCAGTACTAGATGGAGATATAAATGAAACTCAAAGGTTAACTGAAGAAGCAGTAGAAAAAGATGCAACTGCAAAAGAAATTTTGAATCAAGGATTGTTAAAAGGCATGAATGAAGTTGGGGTTTTATTTAAACAGGGGGAACTTTTTGTTCCCGAAGTATTAGTATCCGCAAAAGCTATGGATACTGGAATGCAGGTTATAAAACCATTAATCAAAGAAGGAGATATTAAAAAATCCGGAAAATGTTTATTTGCAACTGTAAAAGGAGATCTTCATGATATAGGGAAAAAACTTGTTTCTATGATGCTAGAAGGAGCTGGATATGAAGTCATAGATTTAGGTGTAGATACTTCACCGGAAAAAATAGTTGAAGCTGTTAAGGAACATCAACCGGATATATTAGGTATGTCTGCCATGCTCACAACAACAATGGCAAATATGAATGATACAATAAAAGCATTAGAAGAAAATGGACTTGCTGATAAAGTTAAGATAATGGTTGGCGGTGCTCCCGTTAGTCCTAATTATGCAGAAAATATTGGAGCAAATTATTCATCAGATGCACATTCAGCTGTAGAATTAGCAAACAAATTAATGGTATAGGAGGTTATCATGGGTAGGAGAAATAGAAAAAATCAATTTCCAGGAGGATTAACAGGTGGTTTATATAAACCATTAACAGAAGAAAAAATTGAAAAAATACATAAAGCAGCCATGAAAGTTTTTGAAGATACCGGTATAGAAGTTAATGATGAAAGAGCATTAAAAGCTTTTCATGAAGCTGGAGCAATTGTTGATTTTGATAAAAAAATAGTAAAAGCAAAAGAAGAGTGGATATTAGAAAAAATCAGTACAGCTCCTGAAGCCGTGACTCTTTATGGAAGAGATGAAAAGAACAATATGGTTTTAGATGGATATGATGTTTACATAGGAACAGGTGGTACTGCAACAAATGCTTTAGATTTAGAAACAGGAGAAAGAAAACCATCAACTTTAGAAGATGTTCAAAAAGCAGCAAGATTAGTAGATGCACTAGAAAACATTCATTACTTCGTAATTTCATGTTTTCCTAATGAGTTGGAAAAAGAAAATATAGATGTAAATAGATTTTATGCGGCACTTAGAAATACAACAAAACATGTTATGGGTGGGGTATATACAAGAGAAGGTATAGAGAATATAACAAAGTATGCTGAAGAAATTGCAGGAGGTAGAGATAAACTATTAGAGAAACCTTTCCTTTCATTTATAACTTGCATTATGAGTCCTCTTGTTATGGATAAGGATTATACTGACCTTATGATTGCAGCAATAGAAAGCGGATTACCTCTTGCAACACCAACAGCACCAATGGCAGGATCAACATCTCCGGGAAGTTTAGCTGGTACTTTAGTTCAGATGACTGTTGAAGCCCTAAGTGGAGTATTATTAACACAGATTATTGATCCAGGGCACCCCGTATTATTTAGTTGTGTACCTACTACATCTGATTTAAGGACTGGAGCTTTTTGCTTTGGATCTATTGAAATGGGTATGATGAATGCAGCATGTTCACAAATATCAAGATTTTATAAACTACCAAACTATACAACAGCAGGAGTAAATGAATCAAAAATTCCTGATATACAATCAGGATATGAAAGCATGGCAACGACATTATTATGTGCGCTATCAGGATGCAATTATATTCATGATGCAGCAGGATTAATAGAATCAGGATTATCAATATCTTATGAGCAGTATGTCATAGATAATGATATAATAGGCATGTGTATGAGAGCTGTTAAAGGTATTGACGTAGATGAAAATACTTTGGCAGTAGATGTAATAAATGATGTTGGACCAGCAGGCAACTTCTTATCTCATAATCATACAATACAAAACATGCAAAGTGAATTTTTCTATAATAAAGTATCAGATAGAAAAACAAGAATTACTTGGGAAGAAGAAGGGGCATTAGACGGCACTGAAAGAGCAAGAATAATTGCTAAGGATATATTAACTAACTATAAACCAAATTTTATTGATAAAGAAATAGAAGAAAAAATATTGGAAAGCACACCTGGAATGGTAAAGAAATGGTTGGATTAAAATCAAATAAAAAAGGAGGAATTTATGAATTTTGGACCTTGGGAATTTATCATGGATATGGCACTTATGTCATTATTACTTTTTATAGCTCAACTAATAAGAAGTAGAGTAAAAATTGTACAAAACTTATACTTACCATCATCATTAATAGCAGGTTTTTTAGGACTTGCTTTGAGCAAACAAGGATTAGGAGTATTACCATTTAGTGAACAGATATCAAGTTATGCTTACTTAGGGATAGTAATACTTTTTGCTAGTTTATTTATAGGAAATGAAAATAAAGAATCATTTAAGAAAGTTGTAAATGAAGTAGGAGATACTTTTACACTTAACTTGGCTGCCGAAATTGGACAATTTGGATTTGCACTATTTGCAGGAACAATAATTATTACAAGATTATTTCCAGAAGTAAATCAAGCATTTTCAATACTTATGCCGGCAGGATTTGTAGGAGGACACGGATATGCAGCGGCAATAGGAGGCACTTTGCAGGAAGTAGGTAGTTGGGAAGAAGCTATTACTATCGGGCAAACCTTTGCAACACTAGGATTACTATGCGGAATATTAGGAGGACTTCTATTAATTAATATAGCAACTAAAAAAGGATATACTAGACTTGTTAAATCAATGGGTCAGCTACCTAAAAGTATGCAGACGGGATTAGTTCCAAAAAATGAAAGAACTGTAATGGGAGATAATACTGTAAATCCAATGTCTATAGATCCTTTAAGTTGGCATATACTGCTGGTACTAATAGCTACAGCAGGAGGATTTTATGTGCAAGGGTGGTTGAAAATAATTTTCCCAGGTATAACTCTTCCTATGTTTAGTTTATCAATGCTCGCAGGAATAGTCGTTCAATACGTTCTTAAATTTGTAAAAATGGATGGATATGTTGATAAAAGAGTTATGACTAGAATTGGTAGTTCGGTAACGGATTATTTAGTAGCTTTCGGAGTTGCATCCATACAGCTATCTATTGTAATAAAATACGCTATACCAATTTTAATAATGTTGGGATGTGGATTATTCTTTGCTGTTTTCTTTGTATTCTTTATAGGGAGAAAACTATTTCATAATTATTGGTTTGAACGTTCAATATTCATATATGGTTGGAGTACAGGAGTTGTAGCTATGGGTGTTACATTACTAAGAATTGTAGATCCGGAGTTTAAAAGTAAGACTCTTGAAGATTATGGGATGGCCTATGTATTTATCTCTTTTATAGAAATATTGATTGTGGCTTTATTACCACTCTTTGCTATAGCAGGAAATGGAATAATAGCAGGAGGAGTTTTATTACTAATATTTATTGGTTTAATAGGATTTACAGCATTTAAATATGGAATTCATAGAGATGATGGAACAGAATTAAGACAAGGAGAAATCGATAAAACCTTTATCAAAGAAGCAAATAGCAACTAGTTTAATAAAAACGCTATATTAATATTAATAAAAAAACAATAGTTACTATAAAGTGACAGTAATATATAGCTGTCACTTTAGTTTTGAAAGGATACTTATATTATATAATCTCTGCTCAGTTTATAAATTTAAAATGCCAATATAACTACTTAAAAATAAAATTAGTAATCTTTTATGTTTTTTTCATGATGTTTCTATATTTTAAAGGAGAAACACCTGTATTATTTTTAAAAACTTTGCTAAAGTAGCTTTGACTAGAAAAACCAACCTCCATTGATATTTCAGCTAAGGTTAATTCACTTTCTATCAAAATCTTCTCAGCTTTTTTTATTCTATAATTATTTAGATATTCTCTAAAACTCATTTTCATCTCCTTATTAAATACTGAAGAAAGATAATTATAGCTTTTATCAAACTTTTCTGACAAAAATTTTAAAGATATATCTTCTTTGTAATGGGAAGAAACGTAATTCTCTATTTTATAAGCAGTAATATTATTAAATCTAGTTTTTGAACTATGAAGCTTATTGTATACACATAAGATAGAATCCATAAACCACTGGCTAATTTCATCTATATCAAAAATATGTTTTGTTTTGTTTATATTATTTTCATTTAATTCTTTTATGTTTTTCAAGTTTAAAACCTCATCAAGTATACTCCTTGATATTAGATAATAAGTTTGTATTAATTTCTTTTTAATACTTTCGATCCTATTTCCTTCTTCTATTAAAGTTACAGTAATAATATTTTTAGCTATTTTTCCCCAACTTTTAATATTTCCTGATTTTATGCAGTTAATCAACCTATCTTCCATACAGTATATATTCTCAAAGTTGTGACTCATTTTCATGAAAAGTTTTATATTATCATTTACTTCGTCCTGGAGATATTTTTTTCTACGTTTCATTTCCAAATCATCTCTTGCTTTTATATTAGTAAGTGAAAAAAGTATATCAGACCAACTGCTTAGTTTTTTCGAAGATACTACAGGTATTTTATACTCATCAAATTCTTTTGGAATTTGACCTAAATCTTCTATGACAATAGGACCAACTAAAACTGATTCTGATATATCACTTTTATGATTTTTGCATATTAAGAAAGCAAAATTTTTTGGACAAATATAACAATAAGTTTTTAAAAGATTTACAGATTTAGTTCCTCCATCTCTCCATTTTTTTATGCAGACATTATAAACATTACTGCATTTTTCACATGGAAAACAATCTTTTTTGTATATATAAGTTATACCGTTGTTTTCTAATAAAAAACTATTAATATTTAATCAAGCACTTATTGTTTTAGCTATTTTTCTTAAATTATAATCATCTGACATCATACTAAACTCCTAAAATCCAACATATTTAAATTATATGTTAAATAATTACAAAAAACCAGTAGAATATATAAGAATTAAATACAAAAATAC
>JAABRS010000087.1 GCA_011390775.1 Clostridia bacterium
TTCCTGCATGATCTGTGAGGCTAATATTTTTTTTTCATAGTCTTTAGATTTAGATAAAACTTTTGTATTATTTACAAGAATTAATGTAATTAATAAAATGAATAAAACAACTATTAAACTTGCTTTATTTTTAAGAAACATAATCAACTCCAAATCAGTAAAGAAGATAAGTAAATTATTAAAGTTACAATGCTAAGTGAAGATAAGGTTATTAAGGAACCTTGTTTTTCGATTTGTCTTCCAAGTATTCCTGGTACTAAATAACCAATAGTTATAGATAAATTGTAAAAAATAAAAATATTATCATATGCGATATATGAAATAAGGAATTTTATAATTATTCCTAGTATTATATATACAGTAAATTTTCTTTTTCCGTATAGTATTGTAAAATTAGAAATAAGTTTTACTAGTAAAACACAAATAATACTTGTAAAAATAGTGCTGATGATTTTGTAGGGGTCATCTAAGTAAATAGCAAAGTATGAAGGAACAATAATTCCACCAGGTGAAATATTAGTAATTTCTGAGAAGATTAAACTAATTAACAATCCTAAAATTAAAATTTCATTCATTATGTTCTCCTAAATTAAGTCTTTGGATAAATTCATATCCTTGACCTTTGATATTTCCTATACCAAAAATTATTGAATCTTTCTCTAAATCATATATGAAATCCATATTTTTTTTCTTTTTGATATCAATTGATATATTTTTTTTGAAAAGTTTATATGCTAGATGTTTACTTTCGCCGCATATAAATATTTCATCGAAGTCATTAAAAATGTCAAAATAATTAACAAATAGTAAAATTCTATTTGGTCTGTCTTGTCTGTTGTTATATATTAAATACTTTTTTTTATAATTACTATTCAAATATTTTTTGATCCAGTGATTTGATGAAACTGGATCATTTGCTGAGAATAAGTTAATAAAAATTATATCCTGATCTTTATTGTTTTTTAGTTTATATATTTTGTTTTCAATATTATTAAAATTTTCTAATTTTTTTTGTTTGTTATATCTTTTGTTTTTTATTAAATTTTTGCAAGCTTCGTAGACTAATTTACTATTATTGAATTCTGAATTTTCGACTAAAACAACTTTAGAATTTTTATCCTTACCAATTTTCTGGAAATTTTCATAATAATTTGCATCAGCTGTAAAGACTAAACCATTTTCAGGAATCGTTCTAGATATAGCAAAGGCTATATCATCTAAATTCCTCCCCATTTCTGGGATATGATCAGGTCTTATATTTGTAATAACTAAGATATCGCTTTTTATTATTCTTTTTTGAGAAACTAATTGTAAATCCGGGTTAATTGCCATGCATTCCAATATTAGTATTTCAGCTTTTTGATTATAAGCTTTTTTTATTATTTTAATTTGCTCTAATATATTTGGAGAACCTTTTCTTATTATGGGGAACTTATTATTATTACAATCTAATATAATAGGATCAGTACCAGTGGTTTTAGTAAAAACTTTATATCCATTTTCACGTAACACGGAATCTATTTGTATAGCGGTAGACGTTTTTCCTCTTATACCGTTAACAAGAATTATTTTTTTAAAAGATTTTTTAATTTTTTCATTATAGTAATACTCATATATAAGATATATTAAGTATGTTATAGATATTATTATTGATAAAAACAGCATTGGCAACCTTCCTTTATTTAATACATTTTAACAAAAAAAATTAATATTAACTATATTATATGAGAAATAAAAAAAAGAAATAAGAGAAAAAAGAGAAAAAGTTATATATATTAAAAGTATATATTATAATTGGAAAAAAGATATAGACATTATGAAAAGGTTTTATGGCAAAGGAGGGATTAAGATTAGAAAGATTATTATAAGTATTTTAGTTACATTACTCATTTTTACAGGATGTAGTACAGATCCATTAAATGAGATCAACACACTTGAGGATGAAAGTTCTATTGAAGATCAAATTGAAGAAATAGAACCTATAGAAATAACAGACACGGATCTAGATTTAAGCATAAGAGAAGGTATTTGGAAAAATGGTGTTGTAGCATCAGCTCACCCTATAGCTTCTAAGATAGGAGTTAGAATACTTGAAAAAGGTGGAAATGCAATTGATGCAGCGGTAGGAGTTTCTTTTGCCTTAGGCTTACT
This sequence comes from Clostridia bacterium, assembly GCA_011390775.1. Classification (GTDB taxonomy): domain Bacteria; phylum Bacillota; class Clostridia; order Tissierellales; family Dethiosulfatibacteraceae; genus UBA8670. The sequence goes on from JAABRS010000087.1 coordinate 2,152, forward strand.
AGAACCAAATGCCTCTGGACCGGGTGGTGGAGGTTATATGACAGTAAAAATGAAAAATGAAAAGCCTGTATTTATAGATTATAGATGCACATCTCCTTTATCTGCTGATATTGAAAAGTATAAAGAGTTAAGTAAATATGAAAGAGAGAATAGTATATATTCTCTTGCAGTTCCTGGAGCTTTAGATGGATGGTTTAGATCTCATGAGTTGTATGGGGTGTTGGACTTAGAAATAATTTTAGATGATGTAATAGATATAGCAGAACAGGGATTTGAAATTGATTCTAATTTAGAGACTGTATTTATTGATAATTACGGAAAAATATCTTCTGATGATGAGGCTGTAAATGTTTTTCTCAAAGAAGAGATGCCTTACTCAGTGGGTGAAATATTTAAGAATAAAGATTATGCAGATTTTTTAAAAATCTTAATACAAGAAGGAAGAGATAGTTTTTATAAAGGAAGTATATCTGAAAAAATTATTGAAACAGTGGAAGAAAAAAATGGTTGGATAAATAAAGAGGACTTAAAAGAATATAAATCAGTTGTAAAAAATCCTTTAATAGGAAAATATAAAGAGTATGAAATTATAACTTCAGCACCAAGCAGTAGTGGAGGAGTAGCAATTATAGAATCTTTAAATATGATTGAAGAATTCAACTTGAAAGGATTGAATGTAGAATCAGAAGAAAGAGTGGATTTGTTAGCAGAAATCTTTAGATTAGCGAATATTGATAGATATACTTATGTTGGAGATTCAGATGAAATTGATGATGTAATCAATGAATTAACATCAAAAGAATATGCTTTCCAAAGAATCAAGGGATATAACAAACAAACATTAATGGATGTAGATATTAATATCATAAATAAAGAATCTGATAGTACAACACATTTTAGTATAATTGATAAAGATGGAAACGGAGTATCTGTAACAAATACTCTTGGTTACTTCTTTGGTAGTTCTACTGTCGTGAAAGATTACGGTTTCTTTTTAAATAATCAGATGTATGATTTCGATATAAATGATTGGGAAATGAATGATTTAGAACCAAGCAAAAGGCCTAGAAGCTCTATGTCTCCGACAATAATAACAAAAGAAAATGAGATAATTTCTATATTAGGTTCGCCAGGAGGTAATAAAATACCCTTCAGTATAGTACAGGTAATAGTTAATATTATTGATTTAGATATGAGTTTGATGGATGCAATTAATGCGCCTAGACTTTTCATTGACATAGATGAAAATTTAATTTTAGAAGAAGGGTTTAAATTGGAAAATATAGAAAAATTAAAAAATAAAGGTTTTACAATAAGTACTGTAAATGATATTGGAGCAGTTCAAGGAATACTAAAAGATATAAATAATGAATATCAAGGAGTTTCAGATCCTCGAAGAGGTGGGAAACCTTGTGGTTATTAAAAAAACAAAAAAAGGAGTTATTATATGGAGAAAGAGTTATTATACTTTATTGTTATGGTAGGAGTTTTTTTTATTGGATGTTTTGGATTAAAATGGCAGGTAAGTATTTCAATGTTTGCAGCAGCATTAAGTGGACTATTAATTAGCGGCAACGGATTTAATTTAAGGCATTTAGTAGAAGGCGCTTTTGGATATATTGATACGATATTAATAATTGGTTCTGCTATGATTTTCATGAAAGCTATACAGCATGCCGGTACTTTGGAGACGTTTAAATATTATGTTATTAAAAAGTTTATAAATAGTCCAAGAATTATTTTGTTGGCAATGACATTTATAGTTATGTTTCCAGGAATGATAACAGGTTCGGCAACAGCAGCTGTATTAAGCACTGGAGGTCTTATAGCTCCTGTTCTTATAACTATGGGTATACCTATGGTTGAAACAGCAACTATCATAGCTATGGCAGGAATGTTGGGGATGTTAGCCCCTCCTGTTAATGTTCCAGTTATGATAATTGGTGGTGGTGTAGATATGCCTTATTCGGGATTTGGCTTGCCACTTCTAGTTTTAGCGGTACCATTAGCTATTTTTTCTTCTTTATATTTAGGCAATAGATTTTTAAAAAATGTTAATAAAGAAGAATTAAAAAAAGAATTGGAAAAAATGAAAATACATGATATAAAGGTATTCATACCTATATTAGTACTTGTAACTTTAATGATATCAACTAAAGCATTTCCAAAACATATTCCTGATCTTGGATTACCATTAATATTTATACTTAGTTCAATTACTGCGTTATTTGTTGGTAAAGAAAAAAATGTACATAGAATAATTAAGGAGGCACTTAGAGATGCCCTTCCTGTATTAGGTATACTCGTAGGAGTTGGAATGTTTATACAGGTAATGACATTGACGGGTGTTAGAGGATATATAGTAGTACAAAGTTTGAGTTTGCCTGTTATTTTCAGGTATATGGTACTAGCGGTTTCCTTACCGCTTTTTGGAGCAATATCATCTTATGGTGCAGCTTCTGTGTTAGGAGTACCTTTTTTGCTTGCTTTTATTTCAAAGAATCAAATAATCACAGCATCAGCTATTTCTTTAATAGCATCTCTAGGAGATATGATGCCGCCTACAGCTTTAGCAGGAATTTTTGCTGCTAAGGTAGTGGGGCTAGATAATTATAAAGAAGTATTGAAAAAAAGTTTTGTGCCTGCAATGGCATTTGTTTTATACGGAATAATTTTCATATATTTTGCTGATACATTTGCGTCTATTCTTTTATAAGGAAGGGAGATAATATGACTTATATATATCAATTAATAGTTATTTTGTTTATCGCATATTTAGCGATAATGTTATTTAGAGAGAAGAAAATACAAAATCAAATTAATATATCTTTAGTCTTGATTCCCTTGATATTAAGACTATTAATGATTAAGTAGAAGGAGGTTGTAATGGAGAAAAGTAAAATTTCTGCCATAGTTTTAACTATTATCATAATATCTGTAATAATTACTACAGGTAGCGAATTTAAAAGTATGCAAGAAGAAATAGCCATATATCCATCAGATGGATTAACAGAAAAAAAACAATTAAGTGATTATTTTGAAGGATTAAAAGATACCCCTGGAGATACAGAAGTATATGTATTTGAAGGAGAAGAAGAAGGTGGAAGTACGCTAATATTAGGTGGTACACATCCAAATGAACCTGCATCAAATCTAACAACTATAATGTTGGTAGAAAATTTACAAGTAGATAAAGGAAGGGTGTTTGTTATTACTGAGTCAAATAAAAGTGCATTTACCCATAATGATCCACAAGAAGGCTCCCCTCATGGTTATCACATAGAGACAAATTCAGGAGAAAGATACTTTAAATACGGTTCTAGAGCGACTAATCCTATACATCAGTGGCCGGATCCAGATGTATATATACATTCTTCTGGACAAAAATTATCGGGAAGTGAAACAAGAAATTTAAATAGAGCTTATCCTGGAAGAAAGGATGGAACATTAACAGAAAAGATAGCATTTGGAATTACCAACTTAATAAATGAAGAAAAAATAGATGTAACAATAGATCTTCATGAAGCATCACCGGAATATCCTGTAATAAATGCTCTGGTTACACATGAGAAATCTAGCGATATAGCATCAATGACTATAATAGAACTTCAATTCCAGGGTATTCAGATGTCTTTGGAAGCATCTCCAAAAAATCTTCATGGTCTTTCCCATAGAGAATTAGGAGATTTTACAGATACTTATGCTATGTTAATGGAGACAGCTAATCCTTCACAAGGCAGATTAAGAGGAGCAACTACTGAGAAGCTTATAGTAGAGGGAAAAGATAAAATATATGAAAAAGCAGGTGAAGCAGGATTTTTGTTTGTTGAGTTTGATGAAAATGGCCATCCTATAAGCGAAAGAGTTGCAAGGCATACAACAGGTATAAATGAAATGATAAATTCATTCAATATGTTCAATATGGGAAATGAGATAATAGTAAAGGGTATACCTGACTATGAAGATATTCTAAAAAACGGAATAGGAAGTTACTTACAATGAGAACAATAACATTTTTAATATCTATAGCTTTAATATTTTCTTTAACAGGATATAAGCAAGAGGAGCCTAAAGCTGTAAACTACACGAATAATTCTCAATATGAACTGTACAAAGTTCTTAGAGAAGGAGGAAAGGAGGAAACGGAGGCTTACTACTACAATACCGGGAAAGAAGGGTCCAAGATATTTATTATAGGAGGGACTCATGGTAATGAAACTGCTGGATTTATGGCTGCGGAGAAGCTTTTAGAATTTCATCCTAAAAGTGGAGAAATAATTATTATTCCAAAAGCAAATAAAGAAGCAATTGAAATAAATTCAAGAACATCTAATAATAATATTGATTTAAATAGAAGTTATCCTGGAAAACTAGAAGGAAATGATATTGAAAAACTTGCCTACGAAATATTTGCCATTATAGAAGAATTTGATCCTGATGTTATAATAGATCTTCATGAATCATTAGATTTTCATACAGAAGGTAGATTAGGTAATTCAATAATTTTAGGGATAGAGGGAGATCATCTTTTAAAAGTATTAGATCTTTTAGAATATATTAATGAAGTAGATAAAGATGTTGTAGAATTTACTTTTTTTGGCTCTCCACCTAAAAACAGCTTAAATGAAACTGTTTCGAATGTTTTAAAAATTCCTGTATATACAGTAGAAACCAGTAGAAAAAATGAAATAGACAAAAGAGTTAATCAACAGTTGTTAATAACAAAAAAAATAATAGAATTGTATGAAAATTAAAAGAGGGAGAAATAAGAGAAAAATAAAAGAAATAAGAGAAAAAAACATTACATTAAATAAATGTAATATAATGTTAAAAAAGGAGGTAGTATTATGAAGAGAAAAATCACGTTATTTTCAATTTTTATTATTATAATATCAATGATGTTAACACCGGCTATTGCAAGTCAAACATATACAGTACAGTACGGTGACACATTAGGACAAATAGGTAGTCAATTTGGTGTAGATTACATGCAGATAGCAGAGGATAATAATATATCCAATATTAATTTAATCTACCCAGGACAACAATTAATTATTGGTGCAGATGAAAACGATTTTACAGATATTGTAGAAGATGAGGTAGAAGAAACAGGAAGTACGGCTGTTCAAGATTACGTCTTTGAAATATCAGATGAAGAGTTGGATCTATCAGTTAGAGACGCTACTGGAAGTAATGGAGCAGTTTCAGCGGCTAATCCTGTTGCATCAAAAATTGGATTAGAAATACTAAAGCAAGATGGAAATGCTTTTGATGCAGCTGTAGGAATGGCATTTGCTATGAGTTTATTAGAACCACACGCATCTGGAGTAGGTGGGGGAGGATTTGCAGTTGTTCATTCAGAAGAAGATGATCAACAGTTGTTTTACGACTATGCAAATGCTGCACCTAAGGAATTAACTAGAGAATTATATAGAAGATTATCAGAAGAGGACAGACATAGCGGAGTAGCAGCAATAGTACCAGGAGCAGTTGCCGGTTGGTTACAATTACATGAAGATTATGGACAGCTTGAACTTGAAGAAGTACTTAAGCCGGTTATATATATGGCTGAAAATGGGTTTGTAATTACTCCAGCTTTATACAGTGTTTGGTTTGATAGTTATGAAGTAATTACTAAAAATGAAGAAACTGAAAAAGTTTTTACTAATGATGGTCTACCATACTTTGAAGGCGAAACTTTTAAAAATCAAGACTATGCAGACTTATTATATAGAATAATAGAAGAAGGAAAAGCCGGTTTCTATAAA
>JAABRS010000088.1 GCA_011390775.1 Clostridia bacterium
TTACTATTGCCCGCAAATACTGAGCTAAGGAAATAACCTACTATAATTGTTATAGAAGCTCCTATTGCAGGATTCCAAAGCCATCCGGTTCCTACTACTTTCGCGATTATATATCCTAAAATAAACCCTGTTAGGAATCCACCAGCAACACCTTTATCATTAGCTTTATAGGTGAACATAGCTAACAAGAATGCTCCACAAGCAGGACCTGAGAAATACGAAATATAGTTACCTACTAAATCAAGGACAGATCTAACAGTTCCACCAAATGCTAAGATAACAACAAATATTATTATTACTCCAAATATAGTTGAAATTATCATTGTTGTTCTAAGAGGAACTTCGCCTTCTCCCTTATAAAAATACTTCTCGTATATATCTTTTATAAACACTGTTGTCATTGAGTTTAATAAAGAGTCAACACTGGACATAGCCGCTGCAAAAGCTCCTGCTACAACTAATCCTATCATGCCTACTGGTAATTCTTCTAAAATAAACGAGATCATTACATCGTTTGATGAAGCAAACTCTTTTCCACCATAATACACAAAAAGCACAAGTCCTACAAGTAAAGTAACAAAATATGTAATATTCATAATAACTGCACTAGATGCATAAGAACTTTTAAGCCCTTTCATTGACCTAGATGTTAAAATTCTTTGAACCTGAGCTTGGTCGAATGAAAAATATCTTATCCACATCATTGTTCCACCTATTAATGATGCCCAGAATGCGTTATTATTAGTTAAGTTAAATTCAAAATTTAAAGCCTCTAATTTTCCGGCTAATTTCGCTTGTCCTATAGTTTCGAAAAATCCCATATCCATTGCTTGTAGGGGTATTACCATTGCTAATATTATACCTGCCCACAACACTAATGATTGCACCGTATCTGTCCAGATAACGGCCCTTATTCCTCCTAAAAGAGTATATATTATTGCTACTATTACTATAATAGGTACTATAAAATTTAATTGCCATCCAGTAATTTTTTGAAGAATTAGTGCAGGGATAAATACCATCGAACTAACCTGTATTAGTGAATTTATAAAAAATTGTGCAACTGTTAAGTTTCTGCTATACCCACCTAATCTATACTCCATGTACTCATAAACTGAAGTCACTTTTAAGTGATATATTACTGGTGTAGTAACATATACAGCAAAGAAAACTGCAAGGGGCACTGTTATATTTACCATAAATGGTGCTATACCTGCTCCATAAGCCCATCCCGGACCTCCGACAAAGGCGTTAGCACTAATCATCGTAGCTGATACAGAAAGGGCTATTGGAAACCAAGGCATGTCTCTTCCTGCTAAAAGATAATCTTCCTGAGTTTTATTTCCTTTTCCAGAAAAATAACCTATTACAATCATTCCTATAAGATAAGTTGCAAATACTATAATATCAATCGTATAATTCATTTCAAAATCTCCTTTTTTTTTAGTTAAAATTTGCATAAGTTAAGAAACTAAGAATTTTGTGTCAATCACCTCCTAAAATTTATTTTATATAATTTTAATTTTTATATGTTCTTTATATAACAAAACTATATTCATCACCTTATAGAACATTATCGGTTTATATAGGTATATTAAGCATCTTTGGAAGTGTCAATGAAGTTGCCGGGATGAAAGTTATCATTAATAAAACAACTATCATAACCAATATCCAAGGGACTATGGCCTTGGCTAAATCATCAAATTCAATATCACTTATCTGAGAAGCCATGAATAGATTTGCACCTAAAGGAGGTGTAACAAATCCAATTGCTAAGTTAAGTACCATTATCAATCCGAATTGAATAGGATTCACCCCTAATGCTTCTACAACAGGGAGTAATATAGGTACAAGTATTATTATAGCTGCGTTTGTCTCCATAAATGTGCCAACTATAAGTAGTAAAGCATTGATTAGTAGTAAGATTAAAACTTTACTTGATGTAATCCCAAGTATAAAGTTAGCTATTTTTATAGGTACTTGTGTAATAGTAAGAATTCTACCAAAACCAGATGAAACTCCTATTATAACTAATACTGCTGAGCAAAGCAAGCAGGCATTAAAACCTATAAATGGTAACTCTTTAAAATCTACTTCTTTGTATACATAAACACTTACAAATATTCCGTATACACAAGCAACCGCCGCCGCCTCTGTTGGTGTAAATACACCACCATATATTCCTCCTAAAATTATCACTGGTACTAATAAAGCCGGTATTGACTCTTTAAATATTGAAACAATTTCTTTAAATGAATAAGTTGTCTCATCCCCTTGATAACCATGTTTTCTAGAATAAAAGTAGGTGTATATTATTAAAGCGATACCAACTAAAAGTCCTGGACCAATTCCAGCCGTGAACATACCTGTAACAGAAACTCCGGCTGCTACAGCATAGACAACCATACATATGCTAGGAGGTATAAGAGTACCTACAGTTCCTGCAGTAGCTACAAGAGCTCCAGAAAAACTTTTATCGTAACCTCTTTTTAACATTGCAGGTATCATAATTACTCCTATGGCAGCAACAGTAGCAGAACCGGTACCTGATATAGCTGCAAAGAATAAACATGTAACTATAGAAACTATACCTAGTCCTCCTGTAAATCTTCCAAAAAATATACTTGATATCTTCAAAAGTCTTTTAGAAATTCCACCTCTACCCATTATTTCCCCTGCAAATGTGAATAATGGAACAGCCATTAAAGGAAATGAATTAAGTCCTTGAATCATAGTTTGAGCAAAAGCTTCTACACTTATTGGATTAAGTATATATATCGTTATTAAAGATGATAGACCAAGTGATATAGCAATAGGTACTGATAATAGTAAAAAGAAAATAAAACTTCCAAATAATAAACCTATAGTCATCTTTTATGCCTCCCCTTTTTTGATTTCATCTTTTTTAGATATAAAGCAGATTTCATTTCCACCAGAGTATTTACCTTGTCTATTTTCAAAATAATTTAATTTTTCAGAGAAATTTTTAAACTTCCAAACTATACCCTGAATGATTCTTATAATTATTAATGCAAATCCTATGAGTCCTGCTCCGTAAATGATATTCATTGATACGTCTACCGTAGTAGCCTTGTCATTGAATTTTGCAACAGACTGTGTTATTTTTATAGCTGATACAAACATTCCAACTGAAAAAAACAAAAATAAAAAATCTACAATTATCATAATAATTTTTTGACCTTTATAATTAAGAATATTTCTTAAAAAGGTAATATTAATATGTCTATGATTTCTAGTGGCATAAGATATGCTAAAATACATCAGCCAAACAAACATAAATCTCGATACTTCTTCTCCCCATGCAAAACCAGCATTAAAAACAAATCTAAGAAAGACTTGTCCAGTTAATAAAATCATAATAGCATAGAACAACACTACCATTATAAGGGGTTCAAAGTTTTTATCAAGCCATGAAAATATTTTCTTCATTAAATACTCATCCCTTCTTTAATTAATGTATAGTCAGGTGATATTCTATTCCAAATATCACCTGACTACAGAATTAACTATTTTCTTTCTTCTTCAATTTCAGACATTACCATATCGTAAATATCTTGTCCACATTCACTTATAATGTCTTCTTTTACGGCTTCATTCATTAATTTACCCATTTTTAGTCTTTCTTCTAAAGGAACTTCGTTAACTTCTATTCCTAATTCAGGCAATTTAGCTAAAGTTTCTTCTTCTTGTTCTTTCATTAACTGTCTTTCTAATTCAATAGCCGCTTTTACTTCTTCTTCTATAATTTCTTTATCTTCAGATCCTAATCCATCCATAAAATCAGTATTTGCATACCATAAATAATTTGTATATATATGTCTTGTTAAAGACCAGTAATCTTGTGCTTCATAAAACTTAGCAGTATAAAAACTTGTAGTAGCACATTCTTGACCATCAATTAGGTTTTGTTGTAAAGAAGTAAATACTTCTGACCAAGATAAATTCGTCAAAGACACACCCAGTGATTCCCAAGCTTTTATTTGCATAGGATTATATCCTCTGATTTTTAGTCCATCTACATCTTCAATAGTTTCAATTGGTCTCTTACTATTAGAGAAGTTTCTAAATCCCATCTCCATATATCCTAAGCCAGTAAGACCTTTTTCTTCTAAAGGTTTCATTAATTCTTTTCCAGCTTTACCATCTAAAACTCTATGGGCGTGTTCTGCGTCATCAAATAAATAAAAACTATCCCACACTGCAAATTCTGGTATCGATGGCGTTAGCAAAGTCGTAGCAGCTAAACTCATTTCTATATCTCCACGTCTTGCTTGCTCCATCAAATCTGTTGCTTTTCCTAACTGAGATGCAGGAAATATTTCTACATCTATTCTTCCTTCTGTCTTTTCTTCTACAGCCTTTTCAAATTCTAACAAAGCCTTGTGAGCAGGTGTCTGAACATTACTCTCATGACCTATACGAAGTTTTGTAACTTCAACTTCATCAGGCTCACCACTTGAAGCTTCTTCATTTCCAGAACCACAACCAATAAGTAGTCCACTAACCATAATAATTGAAATCATGTAAATAATTACTTTTTTCCCTAACATAAATAACCTCCATTTTTTTATTCAAATATATATCAACCTGCAATTTTTAGAAAACTATAATATCTTTTTTACCTCTTACCCTAATTAGAAGAAAAAAACGTTTTTTTATAACATCGCAAGTTACTGTTAATATATATGCAACTAATATGCCAACTGGATGATATTAATCTATGATATAGTTATTTTATATTTGATATTTAAAATTCTAGTTTTTCTTAAATTTCTTTTATATGCTCTCTTTAGTCTATCTCTTAACATTTTTATGGTTATTTAAACAAAGTAATTATCGTTAAATTTTTAACTAATATTAATAAAAAAAATATATTACTTTTCTAACTATTTTATAATCTTTTTATTTTGATGATTTTATACATCGCATTTTGCAGCTTTGCATCGCAATCAAATTATCGTTTACTATACTTTAAGCTTTTTCCTTGTGCCATAAATTCCACTTTTGTTTTAGGACAATATTCTATTACCTTATCTTCAAATAATTGAGGGTCACCATTATGTTCTTTAAAAGTCCAAAAGTGAGATGGTATAGCAATTTTAGGCTTAACCTTCTCGACTACTTTTGCACCTTCATCGGCATTTAAATTACCAAATTTACCATTTATAGATAGCACGGCAATATCTGGATTAAATTCTATTACTTCATTTAATCTCTCCGGGCGATATGCAGTGTCTCCTGTAAAATATAGTTTTATTCCATCAATATTTAAAAGTAATCCTATAGCATCTGGAGCAAGGGAACCATGATCTGCGTATATAGCTTTTATTTTAATATTTTTTTCTTCTATTGTTTCACCTAATTCAAGCAGTTTTATTCTATCTTTATTTATCCCAATTTTTTTAAATTCTTCTACAGATGACTTTGGTCCATAGAAATTGGTTTGTGTACATTCTGAAACTATAGGAATAGCGTCGTAATCGAAATGATCAAAATGAATATGAGTAGATATATATATATCCGATGGTAATTCATCTGGAGATATTAACTTCGGGCTTAATCTTTTAAATCCTTTCATTCTCTCTCCACAATCCGTTAAATATGGATCGATTAAAATATAAGTGTTTTTGCTATCTTTTATTAGAAAACCTGCTTGTCCCAACCAAAAAATAGCAATTTCTTTATTTTTAACTTTAGTTGAAATAATTTCTTTCTTTAAATTCATGTAATCATACCTTTCTTTTTCATAGTAAATTAATTTTTTTTACTAAATTTTTGTATTTTCCTTACAATTGTCGATTGATCTACACCTAATACTGAAGCTGCCTTTCTTGTAGTTCCATACTTTTTCATCGCTTTATTTAATAAGTCTTCTTCTAATAATTCAACTGCTTCTTTTAGCGGTAATATTCCTTTTACATTTACTTTTGATTTTTTCATTTCTTCCGAATTTAAAATTTTATTAGGAACAAATTCAGGAGTAATTTCTTCCCCTCTGGATACTACCATTATATTTTCAATTATATTCAACAATTCTCTAACGTTACCCGGCCAATCATATTCCATAAAAATATCCATCACTTCTGGCGTAATTACTTTGTTTAGTTTATATTTTTCGTTAAATTGCTTTAAGAATAAATTAACCAAAGGCGGTATATCCTCTTCCCTTTCTCTTAATGGTGGAACTGTAATTGTAACAACATTCAATCTGTAATATAAATCTTCTCTAAATTTTCCATTTGATACCATGTCTTCAATATTTTTATTTGTTGCCGCAATTAGTCTTACATCCAGTGGAATAGATTCTGTTCCACCTACTCTCATCAATTCATTTTCCTGAATAACTCTTAAGATTTTAACTTGTAAATTTAAAGGTAAATCAGCTACTTCATCAAGAAAAATAGTTCCCTCATTTGCTAGTTCAAACATACCTTTCTTACCTTTGTTGTTTGCACCTGTAAAGGCACCTTTTTCATAACCAAAAAATTCCGACTCTAAAAGATTTTCTGGTATAGCCCCGCAATTCACTTTTATAAATGGTTTTTCACTTCTATCACTTGACTTAACAATAGCTTTTGCTACAACTTCTTTTCCAGCTCCTGATTCTCCTAATATAAGTATAGTAGAGTCAAATTTTCCTACACGTTTTGCTAATTCTATAATTCTCAACATTTTAGGACTTTTTGCCACTATGCCTAACTTCTCCATGCTTGTATCATTAATCTTAATTGATTTTAATTCTTCTATTTTTTCTTTTTGTTTGTTTATGATTTTTTGTTTATCTTTTAGCTCTTTAGACATACTTTCTAATTGTGTGATGTCTCTCACATTATTAATTACATATTTGATATTCCCTTCTTCATCAAAAATAGGGTTTCCTGTTATAAGAGCTCTTTTATTAGTAATATAATTGTAACCTATCATAGTAACCGTCTCTTTAGTCTCTAAAACTTTTAAAACAGCGGATTTAGAAAACAATTTTTTTTCTAGTATTTTTTCCGTTGTTAAACCTACTACTTCACTTCTCTTAAACCCTGAAATTTCCTCGTTTGCACTATTCATATATAAAACTCGGCCTTCCCCATCTGTAATCCATATTCCATCATAAGAAGACTCTAAAAATTGTTTCATTTCTACAGATATTTCAAATTTATTATCCTTTTTCAATTTATTTTTATCTTTATTATTTTCAACCATATCATTCACCTTTCTAAATAGTTTATATACATCATAGTATAGCATTTCAACTTAACTAATTCAAAAAGTTTATAATTTTTATCTAAATTATAGTTTATGGTTTAATTTTATTGTATTCAATATTAACTCCGACAATTCAAAATTATCGGAGTTAATATTTTTCAGATCTATTAAATTTATCTTCGAATAATTATTAAATCTATCTACTAATATAAAGCATTTTCTAATCCAGTAAATCTATCGTCGAATTGGACTTTATATACTTTTTCTTCTCCTGCTAGTCCCCAAAGTAGATACTCGGTACATCCTGGTACAGCAAAAGAGGTATGATAACCTTCCGGTAAAGCAATAGCATTATTATCTTCTTCTAATACGAAAAATTCATTCCATCTTTCTCCGTTTTCTTCACCAGTAGAATATTGTATAACACTTCCTGGACCATTTTCAGGACCTTTCACTCTTATAGAAAATATTTCTTCTAAAGGATACTCGTTTTCATTTAAGTAATCATGTCTATGTCCTGGAAATCCTATCCATCCACCTGGTAC
>JAABRS010000089.1 GCA_011390775.1 Clostridia bacterium
AAGAAGATATAATAGAAACAGTAAAATATGTTAGCAAAAAAAATATATGGGGAATAAAGTTTCATCTGCTGCATGTTCTTAAGAATACTGATTTAGAAAAATACTATATTAAAAATAAATTTAAATTATTAGAAAGAGATGAGTATATAAATTTATTATGCGATTTAATAGAAATTTTACCAGAAGATATTGTGGTTCATAGAGTGACAGGAGATGGAAAAAAATCAGAACTTATTGGTCCTATATGGAGTTTAGATAAACTAAGAGTTTTGTCTGGAATTGATATGGAATTAAAAAAAAGAGATTCATATCAAGGTAAATTTTTAAAATAATTACCCTAAAAAGATTTTAAAAAGATTCGTATTATATAATAACAGGAGGCCTTTATGGGAAGCAAAGAACTTCAAGAAGAAGTTATAGAAGTAAAAGAAGGCAATAAAGACATAAATATTTTTATAGAGAAGTATAAGCCCTTTATTTTCAGTACGATAAATGAATTTAAAGGGAGTTATATTAATGAATCAAGCGAATTAAGTACAATAGGTATGCTTGCATTTAAAGAAGCAATAGACAATTTTGATCCTGATAAAGGTAACTTCTATTCATTTGCAAAGAAAATCATTAAATTAAGGCTTATAGATAACTATAGAAAAACAAAAAAGCAAAAGTATAATGAAAAAGCTATTTATGAAGATAGTGAGTATAAAAATAAATTAGGCAAAATTGAGATAGAACATTCTATAGATAGATATTTAAAAGAAGAAGAAGCTAAATTAAGAAGAGAAGAAATCAATAATTTTATTCAAGAATTATCAGAATATGATATAACTTTAGATGAATTAGAAAAATTATCACCAAGGAAACAAAAACTTAAAGATATGTACTTTAATTGTGCAGAATATTTGATTAAGAATAAAAATCTATACGAAAACTTTAAAAGAACACAAAGATTACCAGCAGGTGAATTAATTGAGAACTTAAAAATAAATATTAAACAATTAGATAGGGGAAGAAAATATATAATTTCATTGATAATACTAAAAAAGGGAAATTATGAGATGCTATCGGAATATATCAAAAGGAGGGATTAACATGAAAGGTATAATACTTAATAAAAATAATTCAACATATACAATACTTTCAGATGAAGGAGATTATGTAAAAAGAAAACTAAATAAAAACTATGATGTTGGTGAAGAGGTTAATATTAATCAAACATATTCATTTAACTACAAAGCTGTAGCAATAGCTGCCTCGTTAATTATACTTATAGGAATCCTTGCTATGAATACATTTATAATACCTTTTGGTTATGCTGAAGTATCTATTAACCCTTCATTTGAATTAGCATATAACAGGCTTTATAAAGTAGTAGCTTCTGAAGGTTTAAATGAAGATGGAAAAAAATTACTTGAGGATTCAAAACTAAAACTCAAAGGATTAAAGGTTGAAGATGCTTATGAACAATTAATAAATGAAGCTAAAGCAAAAAACTATATAAAAGAAAATGAAGAAAATTTTGTAGTATTTGCCTATACAAAAAATAAGTCTGAAAACAATCAGAACTTAGAGAATAGTATAATAGAAAAATCTGAAAACTCTGGATACGAATTAATGTTCATGAATATTGAAAAAAACCAATATTCTGAAATGAGAAAAAATATGGAAAATCCAGCAGTGGAAGCATTAAAGAATAAATTGAGAGAAAAAAATATAAATGAAGAAGAGTTTGAAGAAATAGATCAAGTTAAAGAATTGGCTAGAATGATAAAAAATACAGAAAATGAGCAAAACAATAATAAAAAACCTGAAGATACAGGACCACCAAAAAAAGATTTTCCGCAAGGAAATAATCAAAATAAAGAATCAGAAAAACCTGGCAATACAGGTCCACCAGAAAACATAGAGAATAATAAAAATATAGATACAGAAAATGATCCAGATAATATTAAAGAAAAAGAAGATATTCAAGAAACACAAAAAGGTCCAGAAGATAACAATCCAAATAACTCAAATGAAAACAACAAAAGATATAAACCATCAAGGCCGAGTAATTCAAATAAAGGAAAAGGAACTTCAGGTGGAAAAGGAAATTAAATTTCATTAGGTAGCTTTTTAGCTACCTTTTTTTATTTTTTGCATTATTATATGATATACTATGAATTACATATGGAGGTATAAATTGAAAAAAATAATTAATCTAAAAATAAAACCAAATTACTATAATCTTTATAAAGTCAAAAAGTTTCCTTTAATATTTGAAAGAGCTGTAGAAAGAGTAGAAGAAAGATTGAAATCATACAAAGAAATTGAGCTTTCAGAAAAACAAAAAGAATACTTAAGTAATTTATAAAAAACGGAGGTTGTAAAATGAGCTTAGAAAAAATATCAGAAGGTGTATTAAAAGGAAATGTTAATCTAGTATTAGAAGAAGTAGAATTACTAGTAGAAAAGGGAGAAGAACCTTTAAAAATAATCAATGAAGGACTTATGGTAGGAATGAACACAGTAGGAGAAAAATTTAAAAAAGGTGAGATGTTTGTACCTGAAGTATTAATGTCTGCAAAAGCTATGAAATCAGGAATAGAATTAGTAAAACCTTTAATAAATGACGAAGACATGCCAAGCATAGGAACTGTAGTAATAGGAACTGTAAAAGGAGATTTACACGACATAGGCAAAAATCTTGTAGGGATGATGATGGAAAGTTCAGGATTTAAAGTAATTAATATAGGAGTAGATGCTTCTCCAGACAAATTTGTTGAAGCAGTAAAAGAAAACAATGCGACTATATTAGCTATGTCTGCAATGCTAACTACTACAATGACTCAAATGAAAAAAGTAGTGGAAGCTATAAAAGAAGCAGGACTAAAAGATAATGTAAAAATAATGATAGGTGGAGCACCTGTAACAGAAAAATTTGCAGAAGAAATTGAAGCAGATTTATATACTGTAGATGCTTCCAGTGCAGCAGAAAAAGGAAAAAAACTAATAGCGTAATAAGAAAAACTAATAGAAATAATTATAATAAAGTGATAGTATGATAATGGCTATCACTTTATTATTGTAATTAATCAAAATGTAAAACTAACATCAGAACATGAGGAGGACATATGGGAAAATATGAAATATTTTTTAAAAACCAAAATAAAATCGTCTATGCTGAAAAGGGAGAATTGCTTTCTAACATATGTGAAAGAGGAGGATATCCATTAGATTTAGTATGTGGAGGAAAGGGTACCTGTGGGAAATGTAAGGTAATTATTGAAAAAAATAATAAAAAATCAGAAGTTTTAGCATGTATGGAGGAAGTTCAAGAAGACTTATCCCTATATTTAACTAAAGATGATATAAAAAAAGACTCGCAAATACTATCAAATGGATTAAAACTAGACCAATACAATGGAAGTATACATAAAAGAGAAATAACTATTGAAAAAAACAATTTAAGGCACTGCGGTAATTTAATAGATACAATTAAGATAGATGATAATACAAAAATATCTCTTGAAAATATTAAAAAATTTAGCGAATTAATAGGAAAATCTAAAGAAATAGTAGTTGTATATGAAAATGAAGAAGTATTAGACCTTACAGAAAAAAAATATTCACAGGACATATACGGAGCAGCAGTAGATATAGGCACTACCTCAGTAGTTATATTTTTATATAATATTACTAACCTAAAACTAATGGGAGTATATTCAACCATAAACAAACAAACATCCCTGGGAGCAGATGTAATATCAAGGATACTTTATGCAGGGAATGAAAAAGGTCTGCAGCAATTACACGGAAAAATAATTGAAACTATAAATGACTTAATAGGTGAAGCTGACAAGGAGCTAGGAGAAATATCAGATCAAATTTACAAAATTGTTTTATGTGGGAATAGCACAATGCAGCACCTTTTCTTAAACCTAAATCCTGAAAATCTAGGAACTTCTCCATTTGTTTCAGTTACTCAAGATTTAGTTTCTGGGAAAGCCGCTGATTTAAATATTAACATTAATAAAAATGCAAAATTTGAATTCCTTCCACTTTTAGGAGGTTTTGTAGGAGCAGACACTATATCTGTACTGGCATCCTTAGGAAATACTGAAAAAAATAGATTAGTTATAGATTTAGGAACAAATGGAGAACTAGCAATAGGAAATTCTAACCAGTACCTGGTAGCTTCAACAGCTTGTGGACCTGCACTAGAAGGAGCAGGAATATCCTGTGGGATGAGAGGAACAAAGGGGGCTATTGAAAGATTTAAAATTAAAGATGATGAAATCAATATTGAAATTATTGGTGATGAAAATCCTATAGGGATTTGCGGTTCGGGTATTGTGGATATTATTTCTGAATTAAGAGATTATAATTTTATTGATAAAACAGGTAAACTTTTAGATAAAGAAGAATATATAGCTAAATATGGCAGAATAAAATTAGCAGACAATGTATTTGAGATAGACGGGATTAAAAGCTTTATGATAAGTAAAGCTAAAGATAAAATGGTATATATTAACCAAAAAGATATAAGACAGATACAATTGGCTAAAAGCGCCATAGTAGCAGGATGTAAAATACTAATAAAGGAATCCGGATTAAAGGAAGAAGAAATTTCTGAGATTGTGTTAGCTGGAGCTTTTGGAAATTAT
The DNA here is from genome assembly GCA_011390775.1 of Clostridia bacterium. Taxonomy (GTDB): domain Bacteria; phylum Bacillota; class Clostridia; order Tissierellales; family Dethiosulfatibacteraceae; genus UBA8670. The sequence goes on from JAABRS010000089.1 coordinate 4,647, forward strand.
ATAAATATCAAAAAAGCAGTTAATATAGGTCTATTACCAAATATTGATGCCTTACCAATTAGATCTATAGGAAATGGAGCAGGTATAGGTGTACAAAAATACCTTCTTGATAAAAATACCAGAAAGCTAGTTGATAAAATAAAAGAAAACTCGAAGCACATAGAATTATCTATGAACAGCGAGTTTCAAAATGAATATATTAGTAATATGCACTTTGAGTAGGTCTATGACCTGCTCTTTCTATATCTGTTAGGAGTTGTCTCTGTATATTTTTTAAATACTTTTGTAAAATAACTTTGATCCTCATAACCTGTATATAAAGCAATATCTAAAATATTCATATCTGTATCAGACAAAAGCTCCTTACTCTTATCAATTCTTACCTTATTTAAATAATCAGAAAAATTCATATTCATTTCTTTTTTAAATAATTTAGAAAGATAAGAAGGATTTATATGAAGATAATCTGCAAGCTTTTCAAGAGTTATTTTATTCATATAGTTTGCTTTGATATTTTGTACAGCCTGACTTATTAAGTAGGAATTACCGGAATAAATATTCCCAAAGACATTATCCACAAAGTGGTCGGTTATTTTCACCGTCCAGGTGCAAAGTTCGTTGATACTGTCTATTTTATTTAAAGAATTAATGAAGTCAAAATTCAACCCAAAAACCTTCTCCAAAGAAGCACCACCTTCCACAGAAGCTCTGGAGATTATAGTACAAAGCTCTAGTATTCTTGCTTTAATTATTTCGATATTACCACTTTCAATAAGAAGAATTTCACTTAAAAGAGAATTAAGAACTTCTTTAGCACCCTTATTATCTCCTTCTTTTACCTTTTCTATTAACAACTTTTCCTTTTCATAAGGATAGTGCAAATCTTTGTTGCTTTTTTTATACTCTTGAATACTTTCATTAATTTCCGACTGTTCTCTGTATATTCGGTTAATTTTTTCATATTCTTCATTTGAGTTATAAAGACTCATGATTAAACTATTTAAGAGTACAGCTAGTTTATTAATTTCTTCTGGTGAAAAAACATCGATATTTCTTAAAAACATAGATACCTTAGAGTAAATTTCAGGACTGGATTCATGGATTGAAAACAAATCCTTTATAGTGGATTCTACTATTTGTCCCATAGTAATAGGCCCGGCAATTACCGATCCTTTTACTTTTTTATCTTTGATAATTGCAACAGCAATATTAACAAATCCAGAAGGACATACATAAATATAAGGTTCTCCTAATTTAGAAGCCAGATCAATAGAAAAAATCTTAGTTTTTCTACAGGAAGGAATAGTACCTCCGGTACTATCTTCGAAATATCTGCATATCTTATTACTCTCTCCTACCTCTAAAACTTCGTGATTGGCTTTATCCATTACAGTAACAGGAATATTTGTAACCACAGAAAAAGCATCAATATTTTTTTCGATTGCATCTAAATTCAAATCTCCATTATCTAGTATTAAACCTACTTCACTCACTATCAATCACCTCATGTCAAAATATTACAAAAATCAACTTAAAACTGTAATAATTATACCATAAACAATCGTTTTTTCCTAAATATATGGTTATATTTGTCAAATATTTACAATTATAGATTAATACAGTACTAAGATTTTACTAAAAAATCATATATAATTTTATAAAAGAAATATTTTAGGAGGAAAAAATGGGAAAAAATCTAATTTTTGATGTACTAGAGCATAAAGAAATAAAAGAATTACCTTGGGTACCTTTTGCAGGGGTCCACGCAGGAAAGTTAAAAGGATATACTGCAAAGGAAATATTAACAGATGAAGACAAGCTGGTAGAGTCCTTATTGGAAGTCGATAAACTATACAGTCCAGATGGAATGCCAATAGTATTTGACCTTCAAATAGAAGCAGAAATTTTAGGATGTGATTTACTTTGGGCAGAGGATAATCCTCCTTCAGTAAGTTCACACCCTTATGCATCTGAAAAAATAGTACCTTGCAGCTGTAAAATACCAACTAAAGAAGATGGAAGAATTCCTACTATTTTAAGTGCTATGGAAAGAGTAAAAAAGGAAATTGGAGATGATACAGCTCTTTACGGTCTTATATGTGGTCCATTAACCTTAGCATCACATCTTAGAGGAAGCGAATTCTTTATGGATATGATTATGGACCAAGAATATGTAAAAAATCTTGTGGAATTTTGTGCAGAAGTAGCTATGAAAATGTCACAATACTACATAGATGCAGGCATGGATGTTATAGCTGTTGTAGATCCCTTAGTAAGTCAAGTATCTCCAACTCACTTTGAAGAAATGCTTTCGGATTCCTTTACTGCTGTATTTGATTATATAAGAAATGCAGGAGCTTATTCTTCCTTCTTCGTTTGCGGAAATGCTACAGTTCAGCTTGATGTAATGTGTAAAACAAACCCAGACTCTATATCAGTCGATGAAAATGTTGATTTAGTAGAAGCTAAAAAAGTTACTGACAAATACAATATTACAGTAGGTGGAAATATCCCACTTACAACTACAATGCTTCACGGTAATCAGCAGGATAATATGAAATATGTAGTGGATTTAATTGATTCTATTGAAAACAAAAAAAATCTTATAATTGCACCTGGATGTGATATGCCTTACGATGTACCTATCGAAAATACTATAGCAGTAACACAAGCAGTTAAGCAAACTGATGACGTAAGAAAAATGGTTGAAAACTATACTTCTTCAGCAGAAGATGTAGATGTTGAACTGCCGGATTACGACAACTTAGAAAAACCATTAATAGAGGTATTTACTCTTGATGCAGAAACTTGTGCAGCATGCACATATATGCTTAAATCCGCATTAGAAGCAGAAAAAGAGTACGGAGATAATGTAGAGGTAGTAGAATATAAATATACAATACTAGAAGATATAGCAAGAACTAAAAAAATGGGAGTACAAAAACTACCATCAATATATATAAACGGCGAGCTTAAATGGTCATCAATAATTCCAAGTAGAGATGAGCTATTTAAAGAAGTAGAAAAAGTAATGTAAATAACATATAAAAGATAGAATAGCAATA
>JAABRS010000090.1 GCA_011390775.1 Clostridia bacterium
CTAAATTATATAAAGGTTGACTTATCAAAAAGGCTATTATCAAACCAATAATTAGACCTACAGCTCCTAATATTATATCATTTGTCTGAAATTTCAATAATTCTGTTTCAAAATTATCGCTAATTTTTTCTCCAAGATTTTTCAAATTAGGTGTTAGTATAAATAGTAAAATTCCAAATATAATTCCAAATAAAATATAAATGTAAAAGTGATCCACACCAATGAAATCTAAAAGTCCAAAACTATCAATAAGAACTGAAATCCCAACTCCAAAGAATATTCCTATTACTGTCATTATTAATCTTATGATTTTACTAAGCAATTTTTCACCTCCTAAAGTAATTTATTTAATAATCCTAATTCATTATATCAGTTATTTCTTTATTTTTCCTTAAAAATTTATAATTTATTTAAAAAATAAAAAAGAAAGAAAATTAGGAATAATCCTAATTTTCAGAAATAATCTTATTTATCCTTGTTTCTATTTCTTCACTTGAAGAATCTTCTGCTAGAATTAATTCACTTATGAGAATTTGTTTTGCATTGCTGAGCATCTTTTTTTCTCCTGTCGATAAGCCTTTCTCATTGTCTCTAAATGTTAGGCTTCTAACAATCCTCGCAACCTCGAAAATATCCCCGCTTTTCATTCTATCCATATTTGCTCTATATCTTTTATTCCAATTCATTTTATTCAAACTTGAATCTTCTTTTAAAATATCAAATACTTCTTTTACTTCAGAGTTTGAAATAATCTTTCTTACGCCTATATTTTCAACGTTATCAACGGGAATCATAAGCTTCATTTCGTTTACAGGCATTTTGATTATAAAATACTTTTTCTTTTCTCCAAGAACTTCTTTCTCTTCTACAGATTCTATGACCCCTGCTCCATGCATAGGGTATACAATCTTATCTCCTAATCTATACATAAAATACCTCCAAGATATATTATACATCATAACCATCTTGTTGTCAAAAGGTAATTTTATCATCATTTGAGGGGTATGTCAATTATTTTGTGAAAACTTTTTCCTCCAGTTTTATCAATATTGTAAAATTGCTTGTAATGCTTCTTCAATATTTTTTACTTTTATTATTTTAAGTTCCATATCTTTGCTTATATTTTTTAAATTCTTTTTATTGGCATAAGGTATTACAGCTTTTTTAAATCCCATTTTATGAGCTTCTCCAATACGTTTATCTATGTCCTTAACGCCTCTAATCTCTCCTGATAGGCCTACCTCTCCTATTATTATTGTATTAGAATCTATTCTTATTTCTCTAAAACTTGATGCTATTGCACACATTATTGCCAGGTCTACTGCTGTCTCTTTTACCTGCATTCCTCCTATTACATTTATATAAGCATCTGTATTTTGAAGCTGTATTCCTGCTTTTTTCTCTAGTACCGCCATAAGCATTGCAGCTCTGCTGTGGTCAACTCCAGTAGTCACTCTTCTTGGAACTCCAAAGGATGAATGTGATATTAATGCCTGAATTTCTAAAAGAAGTGGTCTTGTCCCTTCCATGCTGGCTGTGATTACACTTCCGTAGGAATTTTCAGTTCTACTTTCCAAAAAAAAGCTTGAAGGATTTATGATTTCTTCCAGTCCTGAATCCCTCATTTCAAATACCCCTACTTCATTGGTAGATCCGAACCTGTTTTTTACAGCTCTAAGAATTCTGTAGGAGTGCTGTGTATCTCCTTCAAAATATAAAACCGTATCAACCATATGCTCCAGTACTCTAGGTCCTGCTATAGATCCCTGCTTTGTCACGTGTCCTACTATAAAAGTAGCCATATTTGAGCTTTTTGTAGTCCTCATTATAGTAGAAGTGATTTCCTTTACCTGACTTACACTACCAGGAGCTGAAGTTATATCTGGATTGTAGATAGTTTGAATAGAGTCAAGAATAAGGAGGTCCGGATTTAATTCTTCTATATTCTTTAAAATATGATCTACGTTTGTTTCAGCTAATATATAAATATTATCGCTTTCCATTTCCAAACGTTGAGCTCTTATTTTTATTTGTCTTGCAGATTCTTCACCAGTGACGTAAAGTACCTTAAGTCCCTGATCTGCCACCTTATCACCTGTCTGCATTAAAAGAGTAGATTTTCCTATACCGGGATCTCCACCTACTAAAACCAGTGAACTATTAACAATTCCTCCACCTAAAACCCTATCCAATTCTAAATACTTTGTAGATATTCTTTTCTCATCTTTAATTTCAATATCTTTTAGTTTTAGAACCTTATTTGAACTTATACCTCTTGAATTTTTTTTAGTTTTTTTATCAACTATTTCTTCTACGAATGTATTCCAGCTATCACACCCGGGACATTTTCCCATCCACTTTGGTGATTCATAACCGCATTCTTGACATATAAATGTTGTTTTTAATTTAGCCAATATTTATCTCTCCTATTTATGACATGAAACTATCTCTCCATATATCATAACATGATAATCATGATCTTTGTATTTAGATTTTATATCTTCATTTTTAATAAGTTCAGCTTCTAAAGTCTGTCTGTAAATTATTTTGCATTCATAATGTAAATCGCAATCTTTTAGAATAGGTGTTTTGAGTTTTAAGGATTTATCAGTTTCAATATTAAATTCTTCGAATTTATCATAATCTCGACCTGATTTTGTACCGCATTTAATAAGCTCATCTTTCATCTGACCTTCTAATGGTATACTAACTGTGAATTCATCTGTATCTTCTAATATTTTGTATGTATGTCTAGAATATCTAACTGCAGCTATAAATACAGGTTTATTCCACATTACTCCTACAAATCCCCATCCAATAGTCATTGTATTAACTTCTTTCTCATTTTTTACAGTTAAAAAAATACCATCTCCTGCTAACTGTTCCATTGTTTCATCTAAATATTTATTATATTTTACTTCCATTTTTCCTCCTTCTAAATCTTTTGTATACAATTATAGCATCTTTATTAATTTTTTTTAATAGATTACTATATTTTTTTATATTTTTTTGATATTATAAATGTAACAATGTCTAGGAGGGTCTTGTGAATACAAAATCTAAAACCATTTATTTATTTTCAATTTTTTCAATAATCTTTGCAAATATAATATTAAGTATATTTTTTTCAATTAGATATGGGTTTATTACTAGATATCTTTTTACTTTGTTGAGTATTAATATACTGTTTTTAGTTATCTCAAATTATATTTACAAAAAATATATAGTTAAAGATGATCTTTTAGTAGTAAAAAGTCTTGTTGAAAAATCGAAAAATCCTATAATATTTTCCCAAGGTTTAAAAGTTGAATTTATGAACAAAGCCTGCAATAATATTTTTCATGCTGATAGTTTTGAAAACCTATCATTAGGGGATTTATTTCAGGATTTAGATTATAATACTTTATCAAATTTAGCATCTAAACAAAAACCTTCTATGTTTAAGTCCGACTTTAATAATTCCCAGTCCACATATCTAATTATGCCCTCAGAATTCAAATTACAGGATGTTGATTATTATAAATTAAATATATATCCAATTGAAGAGTTCTTTTCTATATTTGACATAAAAAAAGATCCCTTGATTCTTGATGTTTTTGATAATTTAGATACCAATATTTTGATTTTAGATGAGCATAGAAATATAACCTACCTAAATAAATCATCTGCAGAATTATTAAACTGCAGTACTGATGAGGCTTTGCATTTCAATGATTTCATCCAAAATTATAACCATAATATAAAGTTCTTAGAAGATTTATCTAAAGCATACCAGGGTCAATACTCCAAATCATTGGATTATGTAAATATTAGAATCAAAAACAATTTAATTAATTTAAAATACAGTATTTTTCCTATTACAATAAATTCTAATGTTATAGGAGTTTCGATAGTATTTGAAGAAAAATCCCCTTACACAAAAGCTTTGGAAAAAAACACTTTATCTAAAGTTCTCCAGGAGCATTCTGATTTTGGTATATATAAATATGATATAAAGAATAATCTAGTTGAACTGTCAGAAGGTGCTTCTTATCTACTATACAGAGAATTCGAAGCCAAAACCGTTTCGTCAGAAGAATTTTTTAATATTATTAATAAAAAAGAATTTATTGAAAATTACGATTCACACACTATTTCTAAGGAACCCTATATAGAAAAATTTGTTACTCATACTAAGTTAAAGAGAGTAAATTATGAAAACTACTTTAAAATTTTAGGTATTATTGAGGATAGAGACAATTCCGGTTTTATAGGTAACTACGGTTATATTCTTGACATTTCAGACTATTATATGCCTAGAGTTGACGATATCGCCTCTGCAGCTATTGAAAAAATAAGTGATGAAGTACTTCTTCTAGATTTAGGTGGCAGTGTTATTTATGCAAATGATAAAGCATCTAAAACATTTGATATTAATAAGACATTTTCCTGCTGTTATTATGATAAGCATCAGGATCTTAATAAGGATTGGTGGTACCACGAACTAATTCCTAATTTATCAAGTACAAGTTATTTTAGTATAATACTTGACTTTAATAATCCTAAAAAGTTTATACAGTTCAAACATTATATGGTTGAAATTAATAACAAGCAGCTTATTTATATAATTGGTAGAGATGTAACCGAAGATAGAAAGTTTCAAAGAGAATTAAAACTTATATCCAACTACGATCAACTTACTCAGGTTTACAACAGAAGAGGTATATACGATAATATGTCTGTTATGTTTTCAAAAAATAAATTTGCTGTAGCAATTTTAGATTTAGATAATTTTAAACCTGTTAATGATACCTACGGTCACCTGGCTGGTGATGTTGTAATATCAACCCTTGCTCAGCGACTAAAAAATTCATCCCCTGATGGTTCCCTGGTAGGTAGACTATCTGGAGATGAATTTATAGTATTGATTCCTGAATACGGAAGTCCAAAAAACTTAGAAAACATCATTGAAACTATTCATGAATCAGTAACTAATAAATACGTTATCTCTCAAGGAGTTTGTACCATAGGAGCAAGTATTGGTATCGCTCTTTATCCTGAAAACGGATCAAGTAGAAACGATCTATTTAGAAAAGCCGACGAAGCTATGTATGCAGTAAAAAAATCAGGTAAAAACGGTTATTTGATATACAGCAATTTACTTTAAATATCTTTATTTTTTAATATTTATATGGTATTATTATCTATAAAAAATGGAGGAAACAATGACAAAAATAAACTTATGTGTTGATATAGATAGTACCATAACCAATCCTGATTACTGGGTTGATTATGCTAATAACCATTTTAATACAAACTATGAATACGATGATGATACAGTAGAGATGTATTTCAAAGATAATAACTTTGATTATAAAAAATTCGATAAATTTTATCATGAATATGCAGAAAAAATGCACGAAACCGCTGATATAAGACCAAAGGCGAAAGAAAATATAGAAAAGCTAGAAAAATTTTGCAACATTCACTATGTTACTGCAAGGGAATCTCACATAGAACCTATAACCATTGAATGGCTTAAAAAACATAAGGTATACTTTAATACACACCATCTAGGCTCATTTAAAAAAACAGGTAAGGCAAAAGAATTAAAATGTGACATTTTTATAGAAGATAACTTAGAAACTTCTAAGGAGCTTGCAGCTGAAGGTATAAAAGTTATACTAATTGATACTGGTTTTAATCGATATGAAGAGCCAGAAAATATTGTCAGAGTATACAACTGGGACGACATATATGAAGAAATAAAAAAACACTATCAATCAATTAAAAAGTATTGACATTTTAGACAAAGAATTATAACATTAAGAAGAATTAAATATTCCTTTAATTTAGTCCAGTGAGACTTACAAGGAGATAAATAATGAAACAATTATCGACTTCTTGTGTCTGCAAGAAGTCTTTTTTATCTCCAAAATTTAATTAGGAGGTTTTTTTATGTCATCAATAAAGAAAAATTCAGCAAAAAACATAGCACAAAATCTAGACACTACACAAAAAACAATCTTAGGTTTACAGCACTTATTAGCTATGTTTGGAGCAACAGTTTTAGTTCCAATCTTAACAGGTTTAGACCCGTCAATGGCCCTATTATGTGCAGGTATAGGTACTCTAATTTTCCATTTTATAACTGGAAAAAAGGTGCCTGTTTTTTTAGGCTCAAGTTTTGCATTCATAGGTGCAATCGCACTAACTCTTAACAACCACGGTATAGCAGCAGTTAAATCCGGAGTTATAGGAGCAGGAATAATATACGTTTTAATGTCTTTTGTTATTAAGATTTTCGGTGTAGAAAAAGTAAGATCTTTCTTCCCACCTATCGTAACGGGACCGGTAATAATGGTAATCGGTTTAAGATTAGCCCCTGTTGCATTAAATATGGCAGGATATGTATACGACGGCAGTGCATCCTTAGGATATTTCGATTCTAAATCTGCTGTTGCAGCAGCAGTTGTTATAATTACAATGATAGTTGTTTCTATATTTTCAAAAGGTTTTTTCAAACTTGTGCCAATATTGATTTCCGTTGCAGTAGGATATATTGTATCAATTCCTCTTGGTCTGGTAGATTTTTCTACCGTTGTAGATGCAAGGTGGATTGGTCTTTCAGAAAAAGCCGTAGATCATATTACTACTATGCCTAGTTTTTCAGGTCCAGGGTTAGCAGCTATTGCTCCTATTGCATTAGTAATATTTATAGAACACTTTGGAGATATTACAACCAACGGTGCCGTTGTAGGTAAAGATTTCTTTAAAGATCCCGGCGTAGATAAGACTATGTTAGGTGACGGAATAGCAACTATTTTAGCCGGATTTCTAGGTGGACCTGCAAATACTACTTATAGTGAAAATACAGGAGTATTAGCAGTAACCAAGGTTTATGACCCTTCAGTTCTTAGATTTGCAGCTGTATTTGCAATAATATTAAGTTTCGTTGGAAAATTTGGAGCACTTATAAGTTCCATACCTCTCCCTGTTATGGGTGGAGTTTCAATAATTCTTTTTGGAATGATTGCAAGCGTAGGTGTAAGAACTATGGTAGACGCTGATTTAGATTTTGCTCATAGCAGAAATCTTTTGATATCATCTTTAATACTAGTATTAGGAATAACTGTTGATAATATATATATCAGCGGTACTCTATCTCTATCCGGACTTGCCTTAGCAGCATTTATCGGAGTTGTATTAAACAAAGCTCTACCACAAGAAATATAATACATAAATAACCAAAAATCCCTGTAGACAATTCTGTCTCCAGGGATTTTTTATTAAATATCCAATTTTAAAAATACTTAATAATACTAGTATTCAATTTTTTCTACTTACTCAAAATTCCTTTAAGCAATTCTATTGCATCACTTAAATCTGATTTTCTTATTAATTCATTTGCTGTGTGTGAATTTCTTGTAGGTACAGAAATAGTTCCTGATAGAACTCCTTCTCTTGAAAGATTTATTGCACCGGCATCGGTACCGCCTCTCTTAAGAATTTCATACTGATACTTTATTCCCTTTGCTTCTGCTACTTCAGTCATAAGCTTCTTCATTTCCCTAGAAGTTACCATTGAATTATCCATTAATTTTATTGCTGCACCTTTGCCAAGTTTAACATTGGTATGCTTTGTTCCCGGAGCGTCTCCAGATGGAGTTATATCAACAGCAACTGCTAATTCCGGTTTTATATGAAAAGCAGAAGTCTTTGCTCCTCTTGT
>JAABRS010000009.1 GCA_011390775.1 Clostridia bacterium
TCTTCTAATGTCTCTATGGAATCTTCAAGATTCATCATTAAAACAAAATAATTGTCTAAAATAATATCCAAAAGTACGTAAAATAGGTATCCTACACCACTTATCCTAACATTTCCTTTTCCTTCAGCAATTCTATTTCTCACAGGATCAAATACATCCCCTTCTACTTCTTGAAAAGTTATCAATATATTATCCTTATAAAACATTGAAATTTGCTCATACATTATTTCTTTTTTTCTATTTATCATATTTAAAAGAACAAAGGTGAAATCTTCTTCAATTTCTAATTTAGGTCTTTGCCCTACATTAAGTACATCCTCAAGATGTAAATCAGGAATAACATATCTTTTTCCCAAATATTTAATTAAATCTAAATTGTTAAGTCCAAATACGTTTATCCATAAAGCTTCTTCTTGATTAACTGAATTTAGTTTTTGCTCTAATTCTTCTATGTTTTTATACTCAAAATAATCTCGATGATAATTATTCTCTCTATAGTTAATTACTTCAACTTTAGTCTTTTCAGCTTTATCCCCTGTATAATATAAATGACCTGGAACTTTGCCTTTTTTATTTTTATATGTTTTTAATAAGCTCAATTATCCTCTCAACTCCTTCATTGATTTGTATGGAAGTTTATATCCAAAAGCAGGTAATCCCATTAAATTAAGTGCTTTTTCAGTTTTATGGCTTTTTGGAGTTTCTATTCCAATTACTCCAATCTCCATATCTTTTTTTAGTTTTTGGAAAATAACCGGTTTTAATGAATTCAAATCAATTGCAGATATTATATCCGGTGAAGTGCAGGAAACATTTTGATTATTATATGTTAGCAAAAATTGATCCTTCGCTAAAATACTATAAATGCCTCTATTGCTTTTTTCCTTGCCAACTACTGTAAATCTAGTCCATTCCTTATTGAAATCTGCCTCTGATATATTTACTATTTTTCCTTTAAACAATTCAACTACTTCTCCGTATAAACATTCTTCAGCTGCTTTCTTTATATTGAAAATAATATCTTCATAATTTTCATGTATAAAAGAATCTCCTATTTTTTTTGCAAAAGTAATTGTCCCAGGTATCAATGTTTTCTTTAGATTTTTTCCCTTGGCCATCCCTGTTGCAAAAAAACCTAAGTTATCTATTCTGCTTAAGACCTTTCTAATTTCATTCTCAATATTTTTAGTCCCTCTTCCACTAAATATATGTACAATATCCATAGTATCTTTTAATACAAAAGGAGATATGCTTATATTATTTATTTCTAAAGTTGTCATTTGAAGCTCAGTAAAGCATCTTCCCATGACATCTCCATCTATTACTGGTAAATCCATAAATTTAGCAGTTATTATTGGATAAAGCAAGTTAATACCGGCTCCTTCATAAGGGTAAAGAGCTGACACTTTTGATTCTTCAATATTTTCCATTCTTAAGATAGTATCCATTCCATTTTTACCTGAAAAGCTGTAGCTATCTATAACATTAGAAATACCCATCATGCCGTTTGAACAATAGTAATCTTCATCTATCATATCATCTATTTCTAGAAGCTGTATACTGTCTTTATTTATCAATATTTCTGATAATATTTTTTCAAAATTTTCAGTATCTCCGCCACCACCAGAACTTAATATCATACCACCTAAAGCCAGAGGTGTAATCCAGCTTTTATCTATATATCTCATAACAAACCCTCTCTTTGATAATACCTTTCTATTTATTATATTATTTTTTATCCAAAGTCTCAATGTATATATTTAATAATCAATTTACAAAAGTATAAATTTTTAAATTTTTTGTTTAAAGTTGTTAACTTAGGGTATAATTAATAATAATATTGAAAATGATAATGATTATTAAATAGAGGAGTGAAAATAATGAAAAACTTAAATATAAAACTTTTATTGATATTACTAGTAGCCTTATTGGCTTTAGCTGGATGCAGTTCCACATCACCTAGTGAAGAAGCTCAAGACCCTGAAAGAACCTTTACTTCTGAAGAACTATCCGAATACAACGGCAAAGATGGTAATCCAGCTTATGTAGCTGTAGATGGTGTTGTTTATGATTTTACAGAATTAGAACTATGGGTTAATGGAGATCACAATGGTTTTGAAGCAGGAAAGGATCTAACGGAAGAAATCAAAGAAATTTCTCCTCATGGCTTATCTGTATTAGATAGAGCAACTGTTGTAGGAACACTTGAAGAATAATTATCGGAGGTGATTTATGTATAGTCTTTTAGGATGGCTAAATGTTGTAATACTTGGCATACTGGTAACACCTTATGTACTGAAATATCTGAACAAAAACATATTAAAATCAAGCAGCAGTGGTGTTAGAAAGGCAATTAAGTTTCTAAGAAGTCTGCATAAACCATTAGGACTCACTCTAGCAGTAGTAGCTTTGATTCACGGTTATTTAGCATTAGGAAGTCTAAGGCTTCATACCGGAAGTATCTTATATGTTTCAATTGTAATTACTGCTGTTTTAGGTGGTAGTTTTTACAGACTTAAGAAGAAAATATTGTTTACATGGCATAAAAGATTTGCCTTGATATCTCTTATCATACTTATGATACATCTATTTTATCCTAATGCAATTTATTATTTACTTAAATAGTTATAACCTCTTAGTATTACGAAAATGAAAAGCTATATACATTTATTAATTTATTAAAAGGACTATTTTCGACTTTTTCTTAAAAATAGTCCTTTTTCTTTTCTTTATATTATTTTTTTTTATAATATAGCTTATTTAGTTAAATATTATTCTGCTAAATTTTTTAGAGTATCTCCAGAAATCCTATAAGTTGTCCATTCGTCCATCTGTTCCGCACCTAATGATAGGTAAAATTCAATACTAGGTTTATTCCAATCTAAACACCACCACTCAAGACGTCCACAACCTCTTTCAAGAGCAATCTTAGCCAATTGTTTTAATAATGCTTTACCATATCCATTTCCACGATATTCCGGCAGCACAAATAAATCTTCTAAATGAATTCCTGCTCTTCCTAAAAATGTTGAGAAATTGTGGAAAAACAAAGCAAATCCTACTTCTTTATTATCTTCCATAGCAAAAATAACTTCGGCTTTTTCTTTTTCGAAAATCCATTTATGAAGCAATTCTTCTGTTGCAACTACTTCATCCAATAATTTCTCGTAATCTGCTAATTCTTTTATGAAATGTAAAATTAAAGCTGTATCTTCTTCTTTTGCATATCTAAATTTTAGTTTGTTTGACATTTTTACCTCCTTCAGATTATTCTAACCTATTTTTGTAAGATTATTACCCAATAGTATTTTTATTTAAATTTTTCTCCTACACTGCCCCAGTCTTTTAAATACTCCTCTTTTGTATACACTGGTTGAAATTCTTTAATTATTCTTTCGGCCTCTTCTGCTTCATCATACAAAAGATCAATTACACTTAGTGTCAATGCTTTTGCTGCTCCTAGATAGGCCAATTCTTTGTCTACAAGACGATAATCATCTGAATGGAAATTTCCAGAAGCTCCTCCTATTCTAGCTTGCAGCGTAGGTATAATACTAGCAACATCACCAACATCTGAACTACCGCAACTATGTTCAACATTCTTTAATACATTTTCTTCACCAAATAATTGAATTAAGTTTTGATGCATAATTTCTTGCAAATTATTATTTGGTTTAGTTGGAAAATATCCTGGAAGTGAGTTAACAATACATTTTGCACCCATTGCATCTGCACCTGCATGCCAAGATCTAGTTACCCTTTGAGCAGCGCTTAATATTGCTTCTACGTTAGATCCTCTAATATAATTTTCTAGACGCACATCAGCAGGAATAACATTTACTAAATCACCACCTCTAGTTATAATTGGATGAACTCTAATATAATCTTTTTCCCTGAAGGTTTCTCTTTGTGCATTAATAGCTGTTAGTGCAATAGTAGCTGCATTTAATGCATTTACTCCTGCATGTGGAGCACCACCTGCATGAGCTTCCTTTCCAATAAATTGAATTTCTTGCCCTATAAATCCATTAGAAGAATTACCAGCTGCAGCCTTGACAGTATCATTTCCTTCATCTTCACTAGAAAAAGTATGTTGCATTAATGCTATATCAACATCATCAAAAGCTCCCAATTTAATAAATTCCTGTTTTCCTCCTAAAAAACTAATTTCGCCTTTCTTAATTAGTTTATTTCTATAACCTATCTCAACAAACTCTTCCGCAGGAATTGCCATTATACTAACATCACCTGATAAGTTTTCCATTATACCAGTATCTTTTAAAGCGTAAATAACACCTACTATACCAGCAATCATACAATTATGTCCACAACAATGAGCAGCTCCTGTTTTCGGATCACTGTCTGGATGATTTGGTGATATTACTGAATCTAATTCTCCCATTACTGCTACATTATACTTGGAATTTTTTCCTTTAATTAGTCCCTTTAAACCAGTAATACCTATCTTATCTTCATATGGAATACCCATATCTTCAAAAACTTGCTTAACTTTTTCTGCTGTTTTAAACTCCTTGTAACCTAACTCAGGCTCATTGTAAATTGAATCGCCTATTCTTAGTATATCTTCCCTCTTCTTATCAATAGCATTCATTGCTATCTTCTTTAATTCTTCTTTTTTTAATTTCATAATTAATTCTCCTCGCTTAATATGTTTAGAATCATTTTTATCAATAACTTTTATTATAGTTAGCTTTCTAGTAGATCTATTTAAGACTGCGGAATAGGTATATCATCAGTAATTGGGCATTTATAAGTTTTGCCATTCATAACCTTATCGAATTCTTTTTTTGAATCTTCAATAATACTTGGATCTTCTAATGCCTTGATTCCAGCAACTGCCATAATCTTAGCTGCTGTAAGCATTCCCTTTTCACCAATCGAACTACCTACACTTGATGTTATTTGCCAGCTGTGACCTGCAGCACCTATATTATTAGTAGCTGTATAAAACATTACCCCAGGAGCAATGTGCTGAACATCTCCTACATCAGTAGAACCATATCCATCTTCATCTACAATTGGACCAATTTCACTATGTATTTGCATATCCTTAGGTATCTTACCTGATTTAATCATTTTATCATAATTTGCACTTACATTGTTTAGTTCTTCTGCAAATTTAAGTTCCTCTTCTGTCCAATCAGGTAATCCTACTTCTTTCATAGTCTCATGAATTAGATTTACAAGTACTTTGTTTTGTAAGGTATTATAGCATCCGCCTAAGAATTCTACCTGTACTTCAGTTTCAGTCATCATAGCCGCACCGTCAGCTATCTTAAGTAATCTATTGTAAGTATCTTCTACTGCCTCTCTAGATAATGCTCTTACAAAATACCAGGATGAAGCTTTGTCAGGAACAATATTTGGAGCGACTCCACCTTCTGTAGTAATATAGTGAATACGAACATCATCTGTAACATGTTCCCTTAGGTATTGTGCTCCAACATTCATCAGTTCAAGAGCATCTAAAGCGCTTCGTCCATTATGTGGATCTCCTCCAGCATGAGCAGTTTGTCCTTTAAAATGAAACTTTACAGTATTAAGACCTGTACTAGTTCCTATTGTTACTTTATTCCTTGAAGATGGATGCCAAGCCATTGAAATATCAAGTTCTTTAAAAGCTCCTCCACGAGCCATAAAACCTTTTCCAGTAAGAACTTCCTCAGCTGGACATCCATAAAATATTATTGTCCCTTTTAGATTCTTTTCTTCCATTTCCTTCTTCATACCCAATACAGCACCAACATGAGCAACTCCAAGAAGATTATGTCCACAACCTTGTCCAGGATCACCTTCATTTATTGGTTCTTTAGATGTTGAAATTTTTTGACTCATCCCTGGTAGTGCATCATATTCACCCAGAAAACCTATTACAGGTTTTCCACTTCCCCATGTTGCTTTAATTGCAGTCGGAACTCCTGCATGCTTTTCTTCAACTTCAAACCCATGATCTTTGAGAAAATCAGCAGTCCACTTTGATGCTTTTACCTCTGTATAAGCTATCTCCGGATGTTCCCAAATCTTTTTAGCTAAATCATAAAGCAACTCTTTTTTTTCTTCAATAGCTTTTTTTGCCAATAGTCCTGTCATTTTAATACCTTCCTTTTATTATTATTCTTAACACTTAGATAAATATCTATCTCTGTAGCATGAAGAAATCTATTCAAAACTCCTAGTCTATACTACTAATGCATATTATATCAGAATTAAGACGAAAATTGTGATTTAATATTTTTTCAATTTTTAATTAATTCCTTCACCAAGGTTTCTTAGGAAACTAAAATATTATTAAAGATTTAGTAAAAAATTTTAAAAACTGTACTTTTTTTTAACTTGTGTTATAATACCTAAGAATTAATAATGGAGGAATATAATGTTAAGTATAAATAATTTAAGTTTAATCTTTCCTGACAAAAAACTCTTTGATGATGTAAACCTTGTGTTTACTCCCGGCAACTGCTACGGAATCATAGGAGCCAATGGTGCAGGAAAATCTACATTTTTAAAAATTATTTCTGGTGAGATGGAATCAACATCAGGAAATGTAAGTCTAATAAAAAACAAGAGAATGTCAAAACTAAACCAGGACCACTATGCCTTTGATGATGAATTGGTAATTAATACAGTTTTAATTGGAAATAGGAGGCTTTATGATATAGGGAAAGAAAAGGATGCTATCTATATGAAACCTGACTTCAGCGATGAAGATGGTATGAGGGCTGGAGAGCTTGAGGCAGAATTTACTGAGATGGGCGGTTATGACGCAGAAACAGAGGCATCTTCATTACTTCAAGGACTTGGCATACCTGTTAGCTTACATGCAGAGTATATGAGAGACTTGAAAGAGTCTGACAAAGTAAAGATCTTGTTGGCTCAAGCCCTATTTGGACACCCGGATGTTCTATTATTGGATGAGCCTACCAACGGTTTGGATTTGAAGGCAGTCTTATGGTTGCAAGATTTTCTTGCAAACTTTGACGGTGTAGTTTTAATTGTGTCCCATGATCGATATTTTCTGAATGAAGTTTGTACTCATATGGTAGATGTTAATTATGAAACAATTAATATGTTTACTGGAAACTATGATTTCTGGTATGAATCTTCTCAATTGGCTTCTAGGATGCTAAAGGATCAGAACAAGAAAAAAGAAGAGAAAATCAAAGAATTACAGGCCTTTGTTGATCGCTTTTCTGCAAATGCATCTAAGTCTAAGCAAGCGACTTCAAGGAAAAAACTTTTAGAGAAAATCACTTTAGATGATATTAAGCCTTCAAGTAGGAGGTATCCTTTTGTAGGGTTTACCCTATCTCGAGAAGTTGGAAATGAAATTCTATCTGTTGAAAATCTGACGGTAGAAGAAAACGGTAAAAAACTTATAGATGATCTTACTTTTAGGGTGAACAAAGAGGATAAAATAGGATTTATTGGAAATGAAATTGCCATTACCAGGTTTTTTAATATTATAAGTAAAAAGTCTGATGATTATAATGGGGAATTCAAATGGGGTCAGACAATTACCACGGAATATTTTCCTAAGGATAACTCTGAGTATTTTGACGATGCCAACTTTAATTTAGTGGAATGGCTTAGACAATTTTCTAAGGAAAAGTCAGAAATTTTTATTAGGGGGTTTTTAGGAAAGATGCTTTTTTCTGGAGAGGAAGCAACAAAAATGGCCAATGTATTATCTGGTGGAGAAATGGTAAGGATGATGTTCTCTAAGATGATGGTTGAACCATCTAATGTACTAATTCTTGACCAACCTACCAACCACCTGGATTTGGAGTCAATAGAAGCCGTAAATAATGGTTTACTTTCTTATAAGTCTAACATTCTCTTTACCTCTCTTGACCACCAGTTTGTATCATCTGTAGCCAATCGTATTATTGAAATATTTGATGATGGAACTTATAGAGATGAGTCAATAAACTATGAGGATTATATAGAGAAATACGTACGAAAATAAATCAAAAATAATCCCTTCTGGAAATCAGAGGGATTATTTTTTAATATTCTTTATTACCATTCAATAATAAGTTATCTACTATGGTAGTAGCTTGATTAAGTCTCTCATTATAGTTACCACTTATTTCTATTATCTTATCTCCATATCCGTATTCAATATACATATTTTTTAGTTTTGTATGTAGATTTTCTCTTACTTTAATGCCTGAACTCCGTCTGAATCCATCATCAACCCATTCCACATCAGGTTTAAATAGCAATACTAAATCATATCTATTCGGATCAATAAATTTATCTACCAAGTCACTCTTAGTATTAAGAAACATATCTAAATAAAATTGAGTTACTAATGCTCCAGTATCAAAGAACGTTACTTTATTAGCTGTCTTTAAAGCATTATATTCTAATTCCCTCTGTAAATAAGCTATCTTTTCGAAATCTTCTACTGTATATACGTCTTCGTTTCCTCCCAAGTATTTGTCACTATAGTATCGACCTACTTCTTCTGTCCAAGATGTATGATATATCTTAGCAAGATACTTACTTATTGTAGTCTTCATACAGCTCTCCGTACCACTTATCAGTATTTTTTTTGTGAAGAAAGGTCTTGCGCTACCAAGTATGTAATCCCAATTCTTATAAGGCTCTTTTCTTATCTCTGAAGCACTTATAGGGTATTTCTTTATATTATAGTCAAAAATTTCATATTTTGCATTGGGAAAATTCTTACTATATTGTTCTTTGTATTCTATCTCTCCTCCAAATATTACATCGAATTCTTCTGGTATAAGTTTCTTCAATATATTAGACCATTTTGTCCAATCGTATGGATATTCCTGTATTCCAGTTTCATCAAGCATTAGTACTTTGATATGATCAAATCCATGAAGTTCTATAGATAGCCATTTTGCTCTTGTCTTCAAATCCATAATCTTTAATCCATCTTTATCGCACAATCTCTTAGTCATCTTTGGATGATCAGATACAACAACATATAACAATTTAGACTTTGTTGCTGCATTAATTATAGAATCTAAATGACCTCTATGAGGAGGCATGAATTTGCCAGGAAATACTCCTAATTTATACATGATTTCTCATTCTCCTATTCTAATAATAACTCAATTGTCAGAATTAAACTAATCATTCATCTACGCCTAAAACTTGATTCACCGGTGACTACTCCAGCTCTATGGTTGCCGGAGGTTTGCTTGTTATGTCGTACATTACTCGATTAACATCATCTACTTCGTTTACAATCCTGTTGGATATTTTTTCCAGTACTTCATGGGGAATTCTAGCCCAGTCTGAGGTCATTCCATCAGTGCTTGTAACAGCTCTTAATACGACTGTGTGTGTATAGGTTCTTTCATCTCCCATTACTCCAACACTTCTAATATTTGGAAGCGCTGCAAAGTACTGCCATATTTGATTGTTAAGACCTGCTTTTTTAATCTCGTCTCTTAATATAAAATCTGCTTCCCTTACTATATGAAGTTTTTCTTCTGTAATATCTCCCAGTACTCTTATACCAAGTCCTGGTCCTGGAAAAGGCTGTCTTTCTACTATTTCTTTAGGTATCCCTAGTTCTCTACCTACTTTTCTTACCTCGTCTTTGAATAATTGATCTAAGGGTTCTATTAGTTCAAAATCAACATCTTCCGGTAAACCACCAACATTATGATGACTCTTAATAACTGCAGCTGTATCTGTACCGCTTTCTATTACATCCGGATAAATTGTTCCCTGAATCAAATAATCTATGTGACCGAATTCTTTTTTTAGTCTTCTCTTTTCTTCCTCAAAAACTCTTATAAACTCTTCACCTATTATTTTTCTTTTTCTTTCAGGATCCGATACACCTTTTAACTTTCCTAAAAATCTTTCCTGAGCATTTACTCTTATAAGATTCATGTTAAATTTTTCTTTAAAAACTTTTTCTACCTGATCTCCTTCATCTTTTCTTAAAAGACCGTGGTCTACGAATACACATATAAGATTCTTGCCTATTGCTTCATGTACCAAAACTGCCGCAACTGAAGAATCTACTCCTCCCGATAACGCACAGAGAGCTTTTTTATCCCCAACTTTTTCTTTTATATCTTCTATAGCTTCCTTAGCGAAACTTCCCATAGTCCAGTTCTTTTCAACTTTACATATTTCAAATAAAAAGTTTTCTATTATTTCTCTACCAAAATCAGTATGCTGTACTTCCGGATGGAATTGAACTGCATATATCTTCTTGTCATCGTTTTTAATAGCTGCTGCAGGACATGTATCTGATTTCGCAGTTATTTCAAATCCTGGTGGTGGTTCTTCTATGAAATCCGTATGACTCATCCAACATTTCATTTCTTCATTTATATTTTTAAACAACCCATCTTTATCTAAAATATTTAGTTTGACTCTTCCATACTCTCTAGTATCGGCTCTGCTGACTCTCCCTTTAAAGGTTTGAGCTATAAACTGCCCACCATAGCATATTCCCAATATTGGTATGTTTAGGTCAAAAATTTTTTCACTTGCCTTTGGCGAATTTTCTCCATACACACTAGCCGGACCACCTGATAATATTATTCCTTCAGGATTTTTTTCTTTAATTCTATCTATACTTGCATTATATGGTAGTATCTCACAGTACACATTAGCCTCTCTAACTCTTCTGGCAATTAACTGACTGTACTGAGCACCAAAATCTAAAATTAATATCATTTTGTTCTCCTTATTTACAATTATCCGGTTACACTGTAGTTTGATGATTCTTTAGTTATTTGAATATCATGTGGGTGACTTTCTTTTAATCCAGCTCCTGTTATTTTTATAAACTGAGCGTAGTTAACTAAACTTTTTAAATCTTTAGCTCCGCAGTAGCCCATCCCTGCTCTAAGCCCTCCAACCATCTGATATACTACTTCTGATAAAGGTCCTTTATACGGTACTCTACCTTCAACTCCTTCAGGTACAAACTTTTTAGCATCTTCTTGGAAGTATCTATCCTTACTTCCCTGATTCATTGCACCTTCAGAACCCATGCCTCTGTATACCTTGTATCTTCTTCCTTGATATAAAACCGTTTCACCAGGACTTTCTTCTGTTCCTGCAAATAGAGAACCAATCATGACAACACTTGCTCCTGCTGCTATAGCCTTTGGAACATCTCCCGAAAATTTAATACCTCCGTCTGCAATAATTGGTATGTCATATTTATCTGCTTCTTCTGCACAGTTGTAAATAGCGCTTAATTGAGGTACCCCTACCCCTGCTATTACTCTTGTTGTACAAATAGATCCAGGTCCTATACCTACTTTTACACAGTCAGCTCCTGCTTCAGCTAAGAATCTTACCCCCTCTGGTGTAGCAACATTTCCTGCTACAACTTGAGCTTCAGGATATTTCTCCTTTATTTTTTTTACTGCATCGTATACCCCTTGAGAGTGACCGTGTGCCGTATCCACTACTATAACGTCTGTCTTTACCTTCATCAAGGCATCTACTCTTTCCATTATATCTTGAGTCACCCCAACTGCCGCTCCTACTAATAGTCTTGACTTAGGATCTTTTGCAGCATCCGGGTATTTAATAGATTTTTCTATATCTTTTATAGTTATCAATCCAGCTAAAGTATCATCCTCATATACTAAAGGAAGCTTCTCTATCTTATGTTTTTTCATTATTGAAAGAGCATCTTCCATACTTATGTCTTCCTGAGCTGTAATTAAGCTTTCTTTAGTCATAGCTTCATTTATTTTTTTCTTTAAATCCGTTTCAAATCTAACGTCTCTGTTTGTTATAATTCCGATTAATTTTCTATCTTCATCTACTATAGGTACTCCTGAAATTCTGTATCTGCTCATTAATTCCAGCGCATCTTCTACCAAATGATCCGGGGATAAAAAAAATGGATCCGTTATAACTCCGTGTTCAGATCTTTTAACCTTATCTACCTCTAAAGCCTGTTCCTCAATAGACATGTTTTTGTGAATTATTCCAATTCCACCTTCTCTTGCCATAGCAACAGCTAGTCTTGCCTCAGTTACCGTATCCATACTTGCACTCATAAGGGGTGTGTTTAGTTTAATTTTTTTTGTCAAATTAGTTGTAATGTCAACATCTTTAGGTAATACATCTGATTTTGCAGGAAGCAAAAGTACATCATCAAATGTCAAACCCTCTCCAATAAACTTCTCCATACACAAATTCTCCTTTCATTTATTCAAACTCGTAAACCATTATCTTATTAATACAATTTTATATAAATTATCAAAAAAAGACAAATATGTCAACATCCATAGAAAATCAATAGTGAATATAGATATTGATATTTTAATGAAAACTGATATAATTATACTATTAAATTAAGAAAGGAAGATTTGTATGGAAAGAAAAGTTATAGTTGATAGTTGTGTTGATACAAATAATGATATAAAGGATTACTTTGATACAGTACCTTTATCTATTTTAATAGATGGCGAAGAAATAATCGATGATGATTTAGATCAAGGATTTCTTATAAAAAAACTTGCTGATGCTAAGGATAGTATAAAAACATCATGCCCTTCTCCGGAGAAGTATCTGGATAGAATGAAAGATTATAAGGAAAGCTTTGTAGTAACCTTATCATCTAAATTAAGCGGCTCATATAATAGTGCTGTGCTAGCATCAAATTTACTTTTAGAAAAGGGAGCCGATAAGTTTACCCATGTTTTTAATTCAAAAAGTGCAAGTTCTGGTGAAACATTAGTTGCGCTTAAGATTAAAGAATTAATTGATAACAATTTTAATAAAGAAGAAATAATTAAGGAAACTAACGCTTACATTGAAAAAATGCAAACACTATTTGTCCTTGAATCTTATGAAGTTTTAAAAAAGACCGGAAGATTAAGTAATATTAAGGCAGGACTGCTAAATATACTAAATATAGCTCCGATTATGGGTTCGACTGAGGAAGGTTCCATTCAAGTTGTAAAGAAGGTTAGAGGCAAGAAAAAAGCTCTTAAAAAGCTTGTAGATATTATAGGAGAATACGACGTTGATTATCAAAATACCGTTCTAGGTATATCCCACTGTAATGCAGAGGAAAAGGCGGCTATGTTAAGAGAGGATATTGAAAAGAAATATAATTTTAAAGATATTAAGATATTTGAAACTAGAGGTATTAGTACAGTATATGCTAGTGATGGTGGTATAGTACTTTCCTTCTAAAAAAGGTATAAAAAAAGTTCTCAACTGAGAACTTTTTTTTATTCTTATATTATTTTTGAACAGGTGCTTCAACTGGACAAACACTTGCACATGCTCCGCAATCTATACAAGCATCTTCATCAATTACATAAATATCTTCACCTGGACTAATAGCGTCAACAGGACACTCTGGTTCGCAAGCTCCGCAGCTTATACACGAATCATTAATTACATATGCCATCTAGTACACCTCCTTGTATAGTATTTCACAATAAACATTCTAACATTTTTTTTTGTATTATTAAAGAACTTTTTATACAACTTTTATTTCGTCAGCTTCAAATATCTTAATTTCGTCAAGATTATCTTTTTCTGACTTAAATTTCACCTTTACTCTGCACATAAGTGTATTTACTCCTATAACTACACCTATTCCGTCTTTTGTCTTTACATTTTTCCCTAAATCCGGAAGAGCTTCATTGTTTTTTTCGTAAGTATCATTTTCATAATTTAAACAGCACATCAATCTTCCGCAAATACCTGAAATTTTTGCAGGATTTAAAGATAAATTTTGCTCTTTAGCATTTTTTATTGAAACTGGTTTGAAATCTCCAAGCCAAGTAGAACAACATAGTGTTCTACCACAAGGTCCAAGGCCGCCTATCATCTTAGCTTCGTCTCTTACTCCTATCTGTCTTAATTCTATTCTCGTTCTGAATATTCCAGCTAGGTCTTTAACTAATTCTCTAAAGTCTATTCGTCCGTCTGCTGTAAAATAAAAAATGATTTTATTATTATCAAAGGTATATTCAACATCTACAAGTTTCATGTCTAATTCGTGCTTTTCTATTTTTTCTAGACAAACTCCAAAAGCTTCATTTTCTTTTATTTTATTTTCTCTATTTTTATCTACATCGTCTTCAGTAGCTATTCTTAAAACTTTTTTAAGTGGTTGATATACTTCATCATCCGATACTAATTTAGGTCCTACTACCACCTGACCAAATTCTATTCCTCTTGCTGTTTCAACAATTACGTTATCTTCTTCTTTTATAAGTTTGCCGTCGGGATCAAAATAATATATTTTCCCCGCATCCTTAAATCTCACTCCTACTACTTTTATCATCTATTATTAAACCTCCTGTATTTTCAAAAGCATGTTATCAATAATAAGGTTATAGTTTACATTTTTATTAAAATCATCATATGTCTTTTGTATTATATCATAAATTTCTGCCAGTCTAATTGAATTTTTTCCTTTACTTTGTTTCTCTAAAACTTCTAATTTATCTTTATTAATTATCATATCACTAATATTTTCTTTTACAAACAAAATGTCTCTAAACCATATCAAAAGAATATCTAAAATTTCATCTATATTATCTTTCCCACTGTTAAAATACTTTTCATAATCAAATACTGCTCTCTTACCATCTTCAAATATTTTATCTACTATATTCACTATTTCATCTCTGTATTCTAAGGTTTTATCTTCCCCATCTAAAATTTTTAAAGCTTTATACACATTTCCTTTAGAATATCCTGCTAGTAATTTTGATTTTTCACTATCAATATTATATTCTTGCACTAGTATTTTTTCTACTTCCTTATGTCCCAACATTTCAAAATTAATTATTTGACATCTTGAAACTATAGTATCCAAAAGCAAATCCTTGTTAATCGTAATCATAATAATTATAGTATCTTCCGGTGGTTCTTCTAGGGTTTTTAAAAAAGTATTTGCTGCCTGCACAGTCATTTTATGACTATCATCTATTATATAAATTTTCTTTTTTGATTCGTAGGGTTTTATATATATACTATTTTGCAATTCATCAATATCTTTTCTTTTAATACTGTTTTCATCCAATTTAAGAATATGAATATCAGGGTGGCTATTTGCATTTGTCTTTATACACGAAGAACACTTTTCACAAGGCTTTTCCTTAGAATTTTTGCAAAGTATTAGCTGAGCAAATATCTTTGCCATCTCCAATTTGCCTATATTTTTTGGTCCTTCAAATATATACCCATGTGTTAGATTATCTTTTTTTACCGAATTAGTCAAATAATCCTTAACTCTATCCTGTCCAACAATACTATCAAACTGCATATAAATCTCCTACTATAATTTTATAAAATCATCAACCTCAACAATAAATACTGTAGCTCCTCCTATTTTAACGTTAATAGTTCTAGAAACAAATCCACTTGAACTGGTATAGGCATTTGGAACTGCTGCTGTTGTAACCTTTTCTCTAGTTTTACATACATCTTTAATAATATCTAAAACATTATCAACTTTTTCTTTCTCTACACCTATTAAAAGGGTGGTGTTACCTGAACTTAAAAATCCCCCGGTAGATGCTAATTTAGTAAGCATATAATTATTTTGTCTTAGTTTTTTTATTAATTTATGAGAGTCTTCATCCTGTATCACTGCAATTATTAATTTCATAATCTACTACCTTTCTAAAATATTATTTATCAATATCTTCACATCATCATATATTTCTTCTTTTGATCTATCTGCATTTACTACTGAAATTTCTGGAAGTATTTGTATGATTTCCTTATAACCTTTATATACTTCTTGATGAAACTTAACATCTTCAATTTCTAGTCTATCAAGTTCTCCAGAGTCCTCTTTTCTTAAAAGGGCTTTTTTAGGATCAATATCTAAAAATATTACCAAATCCGGATAAACTCCTTGAATGGCAAATTCATTAAAATGTTTTACAATATCTACTCCCAGCTTTCTACCTATTCCTTGATATACCAAACTACTGTAGTAAAACCTTTCGCATATCAAATCTTTTCCTGATTTAATTGTAGGTCTTATCTTTTCTGTAACATGCTGAGCTCTTGATGCAGCATATAAAAGTGCTTCTGCCTCATTACCCATTTCTTCATTTCCTACATCTAAAATTATATCTCTAATTTTTTCACCTATTTTAGTCCCACCTGGTTCTCTAGAAAACTCTATTTTATGTCCTTTTCCCTGAAGATATTCTGCCATTAAATGAGCCAAGCTACTCTTGCCGGAACCATCTGGTCCTTCTAAAACTATAAATAATCCTCTTTCCAAAATAGTCATCCTTTCACTTAAGTATGGATATTTGATTTTCTTCTATACCTAATATCTCAATGTTTTCTGTTATTAACTTTTCAAAATATTTTACATGTTTATTTTCAATAAGTTCACCAGGACATATTATAGGTATACCCGGTGGATAAGGAATAATAAAGTCTCCACTGATTTTATTAGCTGCTTCTTTTATATCAATTTTTCTTTTATCTAAATAAAATGCATCTTTTAATGAAACTTTCTTCTCCGGTTTAAATATTTCAAATTCTATTTCAGAAATATCTTTGGCTTCTATATTTTGATATATTTCTTCTACTGAATTAAATAGATATCTTATATCTTCAATACTATCCGCAGGACTAACATATGCCAAATTATATACTATATCCCAAAGTTCAGTAAATATTCCGTAGGGATCTCTAAGTCTTTTTTCTACTTCTGCTCCTGTTATTCCTTTTTTATATAAGCTTATTAAAAGTTTAGTTTCGTCATAATTACATTTAAGGATTTCCTCAATATCTTCTTTTTTAATAAATAGATTTTCAGTCTTGTTTTTAAGGGTTCTTATTTCTTTTACTATAGCCTCTATGTTTTCTATGCCTTTTTCTTGCATATAGTCCATAGCCTTATCAATTGAAGCCATCAATACATAACTTGGACTTGAACTTTGAAGCATCTTTAAAAAACTTTCAAGTCTAACTATATCCACTCTATCGCTGCAAACATGTAATGCTGAAGTTTGTGTAAATGCAGGAAGTGTCTTGTGCAAGCTTTGAACTACTATGTCAGCTCCTAATTCTTCTGCTGCCTGTGGAAGCTGATTTGAAAATTTTAAATGAGCTCCATGTGCTTCATCTACTATCAAAATTGCATTGTTTTCGTGAGTTATTTCTGCTATTTTCTCTATATTACTGCATATACCGTAATATGTAGGATAAGTAACCACTACGATTTTTGTATCACTGTTTTTTATTTTTTTTTCAAATTTTTCTATATCAATTGGTTCTTTTATGTATAATTCTTTATTGAAATTCGTCCAAATATATTCTGGATTTAAATCTCCTAAAAACATAGAATTATAAACCGCTTTATGACAATCTCTTTGTATCAAAACCTTGTCCTTAGGTGAGGTTTGGGAAAGTATAGCCGATTGTAATCCTACTGTAGAACCATTTATTAGTATATAACTTTTTTTTGTGTCGTAAATTTCACTAAGTCTATTTTGTAAATCTTTGATTATCGTTTTTGGATTATGGAGATTATCTGTACCTTCTACTTCAGTAAAATCTATACTAACAATATTCTCACCTAAATCACCAAAAATTTCCTTCTTTCCTTTATGTCCGGGCATATGATATCTAAACTTGTCCTTTTTAGCTGTTTTTAATAATTCTTTATAAAATTTCAAATTATCCTCCTCAAGAAGATAGTTTTCTTTCTAAAATTCTATTGATTCTTTCATTTGGGTTAAAAATAAATCTGTATTTTTTACCTTCTTTATAATACTCACCGAATTTTGTAGTTTCTCTCGGCTCACCATATATGAAGTAGTAAGTATTTGAAAGTTCAGTATCTACTTCAAGTTCTGATGCACTTTCATACCTTACTATGTCTTTTATAGGTATTTCTAATATTATATGCTCTCTTTTTCCTATTTTTTTACCAAATCCTAAGTAATCTTCAGTAAGCAAATATATGTATACTGAAATTATTCTTTCTATTATAAGATAAATAATAATTCCAAATACAACTAACAGCATAACAGAAACTAAATTTTTAATATCATTAAGATTATTAGTAAGAGTAATAAGAATATTTAATATAATTATCAAACCAATTCCCGAGATAATCATAAATGCAAGAGATTTTCTTCTTTTCCTTAAGATCTGAACAACAGCCTTTTCTCTATCCAAAATTCTGCCTCCTATTTATATCTGTCAAAATAATCATCTTTATTTGAATCGTACATTTTTTTCTTCTGTTTTACTTTTTGATTTCTTTTTTTTACTACTTCTTTATTTGTATGAATTGTCTCCACCCATAAAACAAGCATGAATGCAGAAACAATAAAAACATATATACCTAAAACTATATAACTTAACATATCTCATCATCTACCTAAATTATTATATCATATTATACATTAATAACATTACTATATAAAGCATTTTCTACTTAACCTTACCTTCCACCTTTGCATTTAGCAACTGATCTTCTTTTTTTTCAATCAATGCTGCTAACACTACAGCCGCAAGAATAAATAAACTTCCCACTATATGTTGGGGGAAAAGCACCTCATTTAAAATAACAACTCCTACAATTAATGATGTAAGAGGTTCAAAAGTACTCAAAATAGATGCAGTTACTGTATTAATAAGCTCCAACCCTTTTTTAAAGGTTACTGTGCCTAAAAGAGAAAGTATAGATAAAATAATAATAAAAAAATACCCCTTTGTAGTAATTTTAAACGTCATATTGTTAGTTATTAAGCTGAATGCTATAAAATAAAAAATATTGTAAAAAGATACGTAAAACACCAGTGCATAGGAACTAATATTTTTCAAACTCCCGGTTCCAACTACAAGAATGTAGTAAGCATATAACACTCCCGAGCCAATAGCCAGTACCAGACCTATTAAAGTAATATTTCCGGAACTACCATATCCTACAATAAAATATATCCCAGTAAAAGCGATAATTAAAACAATAACCTTAGAAAGGTGTACTTTATTGTTGTAAAATATTACTCCACCAACCATTACAACTAGAGGATAAACAAAATGCAGGGAGGATGCTATCCCAGTAGGCATGTAGTGAAAAGCCATTAAAAGGGTGTAATACATCAACCCGTAACCTAGAAAACTTACCTTAATCATGTCCCAGTTTTCTTTTTTATTTAACTTAATATCTATACCTTTTTTCTTAATGTAAATATATAAAAATAAAGTTGCCAATACACATCTAGCTAATATGTAGGTCATCTCATTAAACCCGTTGGCAAAAGAAAGTTTTGCAAAAAAGGGAGTGAAACCAAAAATAATAGCAGCAAAAATAACATAGGCAATACCTCTTATTTTATCCATTTTATCCTACCGTTCCAAAAGACTTTCATTTTTTACATTCCTAAGTTGAGCAAACTCTAAAATTTCCTTTACTTTATTTACATCCTTTTTACTCTCATCTTCTAAAGATTCTTTATTTTCAATTTTTATTAAAATTCTATCTAAATCACTGTAATTAATACCTAATGCATACTCATCATCTATACCAGGTGCTATATCTGGAGTAGGCTTTTTCTTGAGAATTTTTTCAGGAATACCTAAATACTCTCCCAACTTTTGTACCTGAGTTTTGTATAAGTGTAAGATAGGTTCCATATCACTTGATTCGTCCCCCCACTTTACATAAAATCCTGTCTTCATCTCCGTTCTATTAGTTGCTCCAGCAATTGCATAACCTCGTTTTTCTCCTTCCAGATAAAGGTAAGTCATTCTCAATCTGTGCTTAACTCTATAATAAGCTAGATTTTTTCTGTTTTCATCTCCACCGGAATTTTTCAAATCCTTAATATATGGACTATCAACATTTTCCCACTGCTTCTTTGCATATCTTTCCTGATATTTTCTTGGAAATATTTTAGCCGGTGGTTTCATTTTATAAACATCCATTCTTCTTAAAACTGGTGACAAATCTATCACCTTATATTTAATACCAAGATGTTCGCAGACCATCTTAGAATCTTTTAAAGTATCTTTATAAGAATCTCTTTCCGGCATCAACAATCCAAATACTCTTTTTTTACCTAAGGCTTCAACTAAAAGCTTAGCTGTAACCGTTGAGTCGATTCCTCCACTAATACCTAGAACTACACCAAAATATTTATATTTTTTAAATTCATCTCGTATAAATTCAATAATTTCATTTTTAATTTCTTCCATTAATGATATCCTCCTTGCTGCTTATGAAATCTCCTTGTAAACACATTATTTATATTAACATTTATTCGTTAAAAATCAAATTAATTATATTTTATTTATCTTGAAAAGAAATTTTTACTATTATATACTTTATTATATTATATCAAAAGGAATAAATTATGGAAAATACAAAAAAAATAGATCAAAAATACTTATTAAAATTCATAACTGTATCTTTAATAGGCCTTATCATTTTTACAGCTAAGATAATTCCGGGTTCAGATAAAACCATATTGCTATTCATTATCAACGGTTTTCAAGATTTAGTTTCTGAATACTTTGCCTATATTACTTTATTTTTCACATTATTCGCAGCTTCATTTAGTATAGTTGTTAAGTTTTGGAATGAATCTAAAATAAGTAGTTACGATTTTATGAAAAGAAACTTCAATATAAGCTATACTCAACTTTTTATCAGAATTTCTGCTTTTTTTCTTTCTTTACTTTATGTTTTAAGAGAATCAATCCCTCTTGATGTTGTTAATCAATCCAGTGGTGAATTAGTAGAAATGTGCGGAAGTATTATTGTATTTATAATTGGGGCAAATATGTTTTTGCCTTTGTTGAGTGATTTTGGTTTAGCAGAATTCTTAGAAGTAATGCTCACTAAGGTTATAAAACCTCTTTTTAAAGTTCCTGCATATGCTGTTATGAGTATTATCACTGCATTTTTTGTAGGTTCAACTATGAGTATGTTCCTTACAGGGACTCAAATGGAAAAAGGCCTTTATAATAAACAGGAAACTTTAAAAACCATGACAGCTTTAGCAGTGCCATCTATCCCTACCTGCTTACTTTTCTGGGCACTTTTCGGAGATGCAGCTTATTTTGGAACATATTATCTTATGGTTGTTGTAGTGTTTTTTACATTAGCTTTAATACTAGTGCGTATACCACCACTATCAACAAAAAGTGAAGAATACCTAGTACCTAAAAAAAATGAAAAAATAGAAAAAGGAAATCTTCTTAATCGAGCTTTAACTAGCGCTTCAATAAAAGCTAAAACAGCTAAATACAAACCATCTAAAAATATAAAATCCGTACTTAGTATTTTATTATCCTTTATTCCATTTTTAATTACTCTAGGTAGTTTATCTGTATTTATAATTAATAATTTTTCTATTATAGATACTTTATCTTACCCTTTTGCTCTATATCTTAAATTATTTGGTATAGAGGAATATATTCAAGCTGCTCCTACTTTTATATTGAATTTCATAGATTTAGCTATGCCTGCTGTAGTTCTTAAACATATTGTATCTTTAGAAACAAAATTGATAATGGGGACAATATCTATAAATATACTATTATTTATAGCACCACTTCTTATCATTACGTCTTTTAAAAACCTTACAAACATAAAGGAACTAATCAGTATTATGTTTATAAGGATAATACTGTTAGTTCCTATTACTGTGCTTTGGTCAAAGTTATTAATTTAAGTTTAGTAATTAATTAAATCGCTATTTTTAATATCTGTTATGAACATATGTCCAGGACCGTGAGTTATAGCAAAAGGAATCTTGCTTTTTTTAATTGCGTTTTGAGGAGTTACACCACATGCCCAAAAAACAGGTGTTTCATCATTTTTAATTCCTGCAAATTCTCCATAATCCGGATTACTAATATCCTTAATGCCTATCTCTTTTGGATTTCCTATATGCACCGGAGAACCGTGTACGCTTGAGAATCTGGAAGTTATTATCACTGCTTTAGTTATATCCTTAGATTTTATAGGTCGCATTGAAACTACCATATTTCCATTAAATACTCCACTATCTTTTAGGTCAATATTTGTATCATACATTGCGACGTTTTTATTTTTTACTATATGTGGTATCTCTATATTTTCCTTTAATAACTCTGATTCAAAAGTGAAACTGCATCCGATAATAAATGACACCAAATCATTTTTATAATATTCTTCAGCATTAGAAATGTTTTCATGTAATTCGCCATCTACATATATATTGTAATTTCCTATATCTGTATAAATATTAGAATTTTTTGCAACTGTATTTAAATTTTTTTCTCCAGGATCTGATACATATAGTAAAGGACATGGTTTCGGATTTCTATATGCAAAAAGAAGAAAATCATATGCAAATTTTTTGGGTAAAATAACTAAATTACCCTGTGCATAACCAGGTGATATACCAGATGTTGGCTTATTAAACTCTTTGTTTCTAATCAATAACCTCATTTCTTCGGGTGTTCTATTTAAATAATTCACATTATACCTCCATTGCCTTTATATTATAAGACTTATTGTTAATTGTTATTGTATATCTTTTACATGTTTTAACTTTATGATAATTATATTCTATACTATTTTTCCAAGTTTCTATTTTTTTATTAATATCAATCCATAAATTTACAGCTTCCTGTGGTTCTATAGCCTTAAATTGAACAGATTCTTGAGGTTTTTTTTGTGCTAAATAAGGAATATCCGCTAATATAACCTGACCAATTTTTGTATACCCTCCGGTTGTTTGACGATCAGCCATCATAACTATCGGATTTCCATTTCCTGGTACTTGAATTGTGCCAGAATTAATCCCTCCTGAAATTATATCTCCGTCAGTTTTATGTTCTATGATATTCCCTGAAAATCTATAACCCATTCTATCTGAATCATTTTCTATTTTGTAATTTGAATTAGTAAAAGTTTTTATTCCCGATTGTGTAAATCTATTTATTTCACTACTATATGTAAACCTCACTTTTCTATCTATATAAACTTCTTCAATTAATGATTCATCTAAACTTACAATATTTGAAAAAGGTTTTTCAAGATCTGGAAATTCAATTATATCTCCTTTTATTAGTTTTCTTCCCTTGTATCCTCCAATTTTAGCTCTTAGAGAAGTAGAATAACTTCCTAATATTTTTTTTATTCTTAAACCACCTCTTATGGCTAAATATGATATTTTTTTATTTTTAGAAAATCCACTTTCGAATATATCACCAGAATTAATAAATAAAGTTTTATTTATGTCAACATTTTTCCCATTTATTTTAAAACTCATATCAGCACCTGTAACTGCAATTATGGCATCAGATTCAAAAAGTATTTTTTCACCTTTTAAAGTCATTTCTATACATGGAAAATTTTCATCATTTCCAACCAAGATATTTGCCAACCTAAGAGATATCTGATCCATTGCACCTGATACTGTTATTCCTTTTGATTGATAACCAAATCTTCCAAAATCCTGTATTGTTGAGAACAATCCATTTTCTAAGATTTTAAAATTTCCCATTACAAACCTCCATGTCATCAACTATACTTTTAAATTCATCTTTTGTTATACTTTTAAATTTAATATATTGTCCAGCCTCAATCAGTACAGCTGGATTTCTATATGGATCAAACAAATTATATGGAGTTCGTCCAATTATTTGCCACCCTCCTGGACTTTCTACCGGATAAATACCAGTTTGAGAACCTGCTATACCTACAGAACCAGCAGGTATGCTTGTTCTAGGTTGTTGTTTTCTCGGTGTTGAAATAGAGTTATCCATACCACCCAAATAAGGAAATCCTGGTGTAAAACCAATCATATATACTAAATATTCAGGAAATGTATGTCTTTTTATAACTTCTTCTTTTGAAAGATTATTAGCTCTACATACATCTTGAATGTCAAAATTGAAAGGTTTTTCGTAACATACTGGTATTTCTACTATCTCTTTTTTATAAATCTCTTCATCTAGTGGATTAGCAACTATTTTTTTGATTTCTTTATAAAAAACACGAGGATCAGTTTTCAAGCAGTCAAAATTTATCAATATATTATGATATGCTGGAATTATATCTACAATATCATTTCCAATTTTTTTGTTAATTATTTTTGTTAATATTCGGATTTTTTTATTTATATCATGATTTATTTCAGCTGGAAATAATATTTCT
>JAABRS010000091.1 GCA_011390775.1 Clostridia bacterium
ATCTCTTTCATCGAGATTTTTTAACATAACCATCATGCTGGCGGAATTAGTATTGGAACCACCCATATTCATTCCAGTACCGCCTCCGCCTATACTAGAGTAAACATAGTCAATTTCTTCAACATCTTTTAATATATTTTCTACTTCTTTTACTACATTGTCAGTCTCATTTAACTCAGAACCATTTGGTAAAGATATTGTTATATCTATCTGACCTTCATCTGAAGCCGGAAGAAATGCTGATCCTACAGTTGTAAGGGATAGTGCACTACCTACAAATATCACCATCATTAATATGAAAACTATTAATCGGTGATTTAGACTTCTATCCAAAATTTTCTTATATCCTCTTCTGATTCTGTTTATAAATCCTTTTTCTTCAATTACTCCTGTTTCTTCTTTATCCACATCTATTTTAATATTTTTAATTTTTAATATATTTGCTGATAGCATAGGTATTAGTGTTAAAGCTACTCCCAGAGAACTGATCAATGAAAATGTAACTGTCATTGCCAACTCTTTAAATATAGTTGAAGTTATACCTTCAACGAAAACTATAGGAAGAAAAACTGCTATAGTTGTTAGTGTTGAAGCTGTAACTGCTGCTGCAACTTCATTAGCACCCAGTACAGAAGCTTCTTTTACACCATAGCCTTCTGTTCTATATCTGTAGATGTTTTCAAGTACAACTATTGAATTATCTACAAGCATACCTATACCCAGAGCTATACCACCTAAAGTCATCATGTTCAGAGTAACATCTGCGAAATAAACTAGGATAAAGGTAGATATGATTGAAATCGGCATAGATAATGCTATAATCAAAGTTGATTTAAAGTTTTTCAAGAACAACAGCAATACTATAATTGCCAAAAATCCACCTAACAAGGCATTTCTTGCCATGTTTCCTATGGCAAAATTAATATAGTCTGCTTGATCAAATACTTTATTTATTGTAACATTACCGTACTCTTGTTGAAGTGTTTCAAGTTCTTGATTAATTTGATTTGAAATATTAACTGTGTTAACTCCAGATTGCTTCATTATTGTAACTTCTATGGTATCTTCACCATCTAGTCTAGAAATAATATCTTTATCTGAATTAGTTAAATTTATATTAGCTATATCACCAAGCCTTACACTACCTCCGGCTTGTAAAGGTATATTTGCATTTTTTATTTGTTGAAGAGAATCATATTCTCCTATTGTTCTAACATTTAGTTCTTGATTACCTTTAAATATTTCTCCTCCTGGCAGATTAATGTTATCTGACATTAGTATTTGTGAAATATAATCTAACGTTAGGTTGAATCCCTGCATCATATTTTGATCCAACTCTACCTGTACTTCCTGTTCAAATCCTCCACCTATATCAACAGAAGCGACACCTTGGATTCTCTCAAGTCTTGTTTTAATAATATCTTCAGATATTTTTTGAGTGGTTGAAATATCTCCCTCACTTCTCACTGTAAGATACATTACAGGCATTGCTGTAGGATCAAATTTAAATACATTTGGATCAGAAGCTCCATCCGGAAGATATCCTTTCACCATATCTATTTTTTCTCTCATCTCTAGAGCTGCAAAATCCATATCTGTACCAAACTCTAGTTGAAGGATTATTAAAGAACTTCCTTCCGAGGATATTGAGGTAAGGGTATCTATATTTCCTACAGTAGTAAGAGAATTTTCTAAAGGTCTAGTAACTAAATTTTCTATCTCTTCTGGACTTACTCCTGAATAGCTAGTTGAAACTACGGCTATTGGAAATTCTATATTTGGAAGTAAATCTATTGGTAATTCTGTTAATGAAACGACACCTATTAAAATAACTATAAGAATTATCATCAAGATAGTAACAGGGCGTTTAACTGAAAATTTTGAAATCATATTATTCTCCCCTCACTACCTTTATATTTGTTCCATCACTTAAATAATCCTGTCCCTTGATAATTACTTGGTCTCCTTGTGAAATACCAGAAGTGATTTCTAATCTATCTCCTACATCCAATCCAGTCTTTACAATATGTTCAACTGCTTTATCCCCTTCAGCTAAATAAATTACTGTACTATCATCTTTTTGTAGAACTGCTTGAGATGGAACAGCAATTACATTCTCTCTTATGTCTGTTGGAATTATTACAGAAGCAAACATGCCGGATTTTATATCGCTTTTGTTGGACAATCTTATTTTAACCTCGTAAAGACCTGTTTGAGGATTTACTGAGTCGTTTACAGATTCTATTTCTGCTTTAGTTTCTAATTCAGCAGCATCTATTTCAACAGTTACTTCTTTACCAGAATAAATCTTATTTATAATATTTTCCGTTACATTTACAACTATTTTTACATTTTCCATATCCATTATTACTACAGACGGTGATGAATTTGTTGCATATTCGCCTTCTTCTATATTAATACTGGTTATAGTTCCACCTATAGGTGCTTTAACCTCAGCATTATCTAAGGCATCCAGCGCCTGATTGTATCCTACTCTCGCTTGATTTACCTGGGCTTGAACAGTCTGCAGGCTTTTATCTGAAGCCGCTAATTCTGCTTGGTCGTATTCAGCCTTAGAAACAGCTCCTTGTTCGTATAGCTCCTCTGTTCTAGCAAAAGCATCAATTGCACTTTCTATCTGTTCCTTAGTTCTTTCGTAATTTGCTAAAGCAGTATTATATGCCGCTCTTGCTTGATCAACCTGGTTTTGAATATCATCTTCATTTAGTATAAATAGGATATCATCTTTTGCAACTAGGTCACCTATAGATACTCTAACCTCTTCTACTTTACCTACTATTTTAGGCATTACATATACGTCTTTATCTGCATACACATTTCCAGAAAAAATATTTTCTACATAAATATCCTGCTTTTGTGCATTTTCCACTTCCACAGCTATATATGTTTCTTTTTCTTCTTCAACAGCTTCCTGTCCACATCCGGCTAGTGACACAGCCATAATAACTACAAGAACTGGGATTAATATCTTTTTCACAATAATACCTCCTGATATTTTGGTTATATTTTTATGTAATTTTGCACCGACTGACCAGTCGGTTCTATAATATTACCACTTATTATACCGTAAGTCAATTAGAATAAGATTAAAAAATAATTAAAATAAATGTATAATTTCTTTTTATAATGGTAAAATATATATAGAGTCTTTTAAACTTTAAATTTAAGGAGGTTACTATGGAAAGATTAATGAAATGTGGCGTTTGTGGTTATACAACACAGAAGGAGGCATTAGGAGAAAATTGTCCTAAATGTGGTGCTCCAAGAGAAAAATTCATCGAATTAAGTGAGGAAACATCTGATAAAATAAGAAAAGCAGATGCAACAAACGATCTTCATATGGATATTATCAACTTAGCAATGGCTATCGAAGAGTTAGCAAATGAAGGAATAGAGCTTGATCTAGATCCTGGTTGTGTAGATGCTTTTGAAAAAGCAATACAAGCTGCTTGGGAAATGAAGCAAATTTCTAAAGCTGAGTTAGCTATTCACATGAACAAGAATAAGTGGTAAGAAACAACTAAAAATATTTAATTTTAGAAGCTTGAAATTTCAAGCTTCTTTTATTTTTGAAAATTATAAATATTGCATATTTGTTAATTTTTTATTTATATTATTTCCTTATATATGCTATAATATCCATGGAGGTGAAGATATGAATTTTAAAAGTTTTTTAAAATTAGTTGAAATACAGACAAAGGTTGCAAGTATAGTTCCCTTTTTAATAGGTACTTTTTATGCTCTTTATACTTTTAGTTCTTTTAGTTTTTTAAATTTTTTAATTATGTTAATTTCATTGGAAGTTTTTGATATGACTACAACTACAATAAACAACTATATCGACTTTAAAAGTGCAAAGAAAAAGGAAGGCTTCGGATACGAATCTCATAATGCTATTGTTAGAGACAATATACCTGAAAAAATGGTACAACTTACAATCACCGTTCTATTATCAATTGCTATTATATTTGGAATTATTTTAGTAGCTAGAACTAATTTATTAGTATTAATTATTGGAGTTATCTCTTTTGCTGCAGGTATTTTATATACCTTCGGACCGGTACCTATTTCTAGGACTCCATTTGGTGAGTTGGTATCGGGATTTATTATGGGATTTTTCATAATATTTTTAGCTACATATATACATGTATACGACAGTAATATAGTATTATTTAATCTAAACAACTGGATTTTGGATCTAAGTATAGATTTACCGGAATTGTTAAAGATTTTCTTAGTATCCTTACCAGCACAGCTTGGTATTGCAAATTTAATGCTTGCCAACAACATCTGCGACATCGAAGATGATATAGCTAATGAAAGATATACCCTGCCAAGATATATAGGAAAAGAAAATTCTATAAGGCTTTATTCATTGCTATATATTAAAGCTTTCTTAATTATGGTTATATTAATAATATTTGATATCGTACCATTAATCACAATACTAGCTTTACTAACATTTATACCTGTAATGAGTAATATACATAAATTTAGAAAAGAACAGAGAAAGGATACAACTTTCGAATTGGCAGTTCATAACTTTCTAATTATAAATATTGCTTTAGCCTTTACTTTGCTGATAGGCGTAATATTTTAATAACAATTTATAATGGTAGATTAAATGTTTTATACAAAAATCGGTATTATTTTTTAATACCGATTTTTATTAAAATATTATTTATTTTTTAATTCTTCTTTCCATTCGTATAGAATGCTTTCAAGGGCTGCAACTGTTGCTCGATTTATAATGTCTTTAATTTCCCCTCGACCTAACCAATCTAAGTCACTATAAACGTACTGATCTCGTAGTAATGCTTTTAGTGATTCTATGGTTATTGAACCATTTTCTTTTTGCTCCATTGTTGTTTTATAAATTAAATCGAATGTATTATTATATTTTTTTTTATTGAATTCTGTTAGATTATCCATTTACGAACCTCCTTATTATAAATATTAGGTAATTAACCTAATAGCCCGTTTATGAATATATTTCATAATCATAAAAATAATACTAAAAAATTTGGACAAAGTCAAAATTATTAGTATTATTAGTTTTTAATACAAAGTTTATTTAAATTTCACTGCTGTTCCATAAACAATAACTTCTGCAGCTCCAGCCATTACAGCTGAAGATGAATATCTTACATTTACAACAGCATCTGCTCCCATGCCTTCAGCTTCTTCTACCATTCTTTTTGTTGCTAAAGCTCTAGCATCGTTCATCATTTGGTTGTAAGCTTTTAACTCCCCACCTACTAAGGTTTTAAAACCCTGTGTTATATCTCTACCTACGTTTTTACTTTGTATCGTGCTGCCTTTTACAAGTCCAAGCATATGTAATTCTTTGTCGTTGTAGTAATCAGTATTTACTAAGATCATCTTCTTCTCCACTCCTTATTTCTTTTACTCTCTCTATTAAAACAAAAATACTCACTCCCATTAAGCTTAAAGGAATTACCAATCCTATTATTTTACCCCAAAGTGGTACTGGAGTAACGGACCATGCCCAAACAAAAAATCCAATATACATTAAAAGTAAAATAGTTATTGTAATCGGCGCTAACATTTTTCTTGTTTTCATTCAGTCCATCTCCAAATAATTATTTTTGTTTTATTATTTATATTATACTTTCATTTAATAAATATTTCCATTAAGAATTGATTAAATTTGAAACTATAATCCTTTCCTTCTAGGATAGAGTACTTTAGATTCCCCACCCCATTTTGTAACTTCTAAGTATCCATATTTTTTTCTCATGAAAGTATTGGTTTGTAGTACACATCTTGTACGGCAATCTTCACACTCTATACACATTGTAGATTTATATCCTTCTATAAATGGACATACAGCTATACAATTTGAACAACTTGCTCCATTTTCCTGCCAAAATTCCAAACACTTTTCAGATTTAATCGGCCATTTTTCCACTCCCGGATTGTTATTATCACTATCAGCTTCATAGGTTGGTTCATCAAAGCTAATAGCTTTTGAAGGACAACTTTCTGCACAAAGATAACAGTTTTTACAAAATTCTACTACTCCAAAATCTATAGGTCTATCATTTTCAAGAGGCATATCAGTCAACACTTTAAGCAACCTCACATTTGGACCGTATTCTGGTGTTATTAAAATTCCTAATCTCCCCAACTGTCCTAATCCAGCATCTACTGCTAGAGGTATACTGAGAGCTGTATCATTCATAGTAGGTATAGCTTGATATCCTAGTCCTCTAATATATTCTGCTAGTGCTACAGCTGTAATACCCATCCTTGAATATCCTAAAGATGTAGTAGCACTTGCTTTCACACTTGGAGATGTTTTTGTCATATCAACATTCATTGCAACAGCCATTACTATTGCTTTGTTTATGGATTTTGGTATTACAAATTCTCCTTCTGTTTCCTTTGGTTTATCTGCTTCCTTAATAACAAAAGGTTTTACCATATCTTTGGAAAATACCCATTTCGGGTCTAAATCTGTCACGCCTACAAGATCCGCACCGTAAAAAACTGCTGCTTCTTTTACCATTGATGTAAGTTTATCAGAATCATAATCAACAGAGTTTTCCTGCATCATATCAGGGGTAAATAGAGGATCCCATTTTAAAAATTGAGTATTAGGTTTTCCGTAGTTTCCCAGTAAAAGATTAAGTGAATTGGCACCAAAATCCAAGGCATTGTGTTCCTGTTTTCTTCCTTCAATACCTTTTTGCATCTTCACAGCCATATTTGCCATCATTTTGTCTAACCAAAAATTATACCCTATATCTCCAGTATCTTTGTAACTTACAGTAGCAAAAGCCTGCCTGGTTACAGGAAATCTCTCATATTTTTCTTTGTCTATTTTATAAGGTTTATCTATATATGTCATTTCATGTCTTGGTATCATAATTTCACCTTCTTATTTATTTTTTGTATTATTTATATTATATAGTGAAATGGTGTGAATTGGAAATTTTTTATATTAAAAAAAGGGAGCCTAAGCTCCCTAAATTAAATACATTATTCTTTATTCTTTTGATTTAGCTTTTCCATAATCGCTTTTAAGAGTAATCTCGTAAGTGTAGTCTACTACTCCTGATGTACCATCAGGTGCTGCATACCATATAATCATGTAGTTTTCTCCACCACTCAAAAATTCTTTAAGCATAACAGCTTCTGCTTCTGTAACATTAAAAGGTTCTATGTTTAGAAGTTGATAAAGCGATTCATTTTCTCCTATTCCTAAAGATTTTTTATTTATAAATGTTACTACGTAATCTACGTATATCTCATGTAATTGATCTAAATTTGTAAAACCTTCAAGGCTGCTGCAGTCGTTGTAATATTCTATTTCTGGTATTGATATATTGTCTACAT
Organism: Clostridia bacterium; assembly: GCA_011390775.1. GTDB lineage: Bacteria > Bacillota > Clostridia > Tissierellales > Dethiosulfatibacteraceae > UBA8670. The sequence goes on from JAABRS010000091.1 coordinate 7,384, forward strand.
ACCAACCAGTATCATTATATGCCATATCTGTCATGTATCTAAAGCTAATCAGTACTTCCTGACCTGCATATGGAGTAAGATCAAACTCCATATTTATCCAGACTTCTGTATATCCTGTTAATCCAGGTAAGTTGTTGAAGATTTCTGGAGCTTGAGCATTATATGGAAAAACTGAATCATCAACAGTATAATCATTTGCCAAACTTGTCCAAGTATATCCATTATCGGTAGATACCTGTACAAATCCAGCATCCCATAGTTCTTCAATA
>JAABRS010000092.1 GCA_011390775.1 Clostridia bacterium
AAGACTACTTTATTTTAACTCAAGGAAACGAGCCTAGCTATGTAGTAGATTATGTTAAAAACCTTGTAACCTTTGATCATTATGATATTAATATAGAAGATAGTCAGGCTGAAATAGTTGATTACGGCAGGGATGTATCTCCTTTGAAAAGATTAATGGTTAATGTTGCAACAATATTTACATCAGTATTAGGTGGGATGATAATAGCATTAAATATTGTTGAAGAAAAAACCGATAATACTATAAGTGCAATACATCTATCACCTGTATCTAGAATAGGTTTTATAGCAGGAAAAAGCTTGATAGGAGTTTTTGTTCCTGTAGTAGGTACCTTTCTAATGTTATTTATTACCGGATTTAGAGATATAAACTACCTTCATGCGTTTTTAATGGTAGTAACATCCTGTATAATAAGTATAATGGTTGGCTTTATTGAAGGTATAAATAATGATGATGTAATGAATGCAGCGGGAAATATGAAGATGCTCTTTCTACCTTTATTTGGTAGTATAGCTGGAGCAGAGTTGCTAGCTGATAAATGGCAGCCTTTATTCTACTGGGTACCATTTTACTGGACCTATAAAGGGAATAATCTAGTTTTATCTAACAGCGGTACGTGGGTAGATATCATTAAATATTCAGGAATAGTACTGGGAATAAGTGTAGTAGTATTTATATTATTAGCGCCAAAAATAAGAAAAGGATTAGAATAAGGAGGTTTTTATTATGCAAATATGGGGTATTTTAGCAGTAATATATGCTGTAGCAGTTGTTGTAATTGCTGTTTTAAAACCGGAAAAAATTTGGAACATGAAGAAAATTGAGCTCTTTAAAAAGGTGTTGGGAGATAGAGGCACAGAAATATTTTTCTACATTTGGGCAGTGATTTTCTTAGTTTTAGGTATTTGGTTATTTACAAAATAGTCATTTAAAATATTAATACTTCTAAAGTAAAAGATTTGTATGTTTATTAATCAAATTACTTTAGAAGTATTTGCTGTATCTAAAAAGTAGCAATTGTTTCATATATTTCTATATATGTTATAATAAAAAATATATATAAATTCAGAGGATGGATGACAATGGACATAGAAAAAATTAAAGAAATACTTAAGAATAAAAAGCGAGAGCCTCTTGATATTGAAATCTATCATGCAGTTCTACTTCCACTAATAAATATCGATGGAGAATTACATTTAATATATGAACTTAGAGCAAAACATATGAAAAGTCAACCGGGAGAAGTATCTTTCCCCGGGGGAAGGGTAGAAGTTGAAGAAAACTTTAGAGAAGCGGCAGTTAGAGAAACTTATGAAGAGATAGGTGTAAAAAAAGAAAATATAAAAGTTATAGGCGAGCTTGATTATCTAACAAGCACCGGAAATTTCATTTTGTATCCCTATGTTGGGGAGATAGTTAATACAAAGTTAGAAGATCTAAAGCTTAATCCCGACGAGGTTGAGAAAATATTTACTGTTCCTCTAAGCTTTTTCTGCAAAAATGAGCCGGAAATATACGAAATAAAGTACGAACCAAATTTTAAAGATAATTTTCCTTTTCATAAGATACAAAACGGAAAAAAATACAACTGGAGAAATATGAAATATCCTGTATATTTTTTTGAATATGAAGGAAACATAATATGGGGTCTTACAGCAAAAATTACTAATAACTTCATACAATACATAATGAAAAATATGAAGTAAGGAGGGATTACTATAGACACTTTATTTAAGGTGGAAAATTTGAGTAAACATTATCAAATGGGAGAAATAACTGTAAAGGCGCTAAGAGAAGCAAATTTTGAGATATATAAAGGTGAATTTATAGTCGTATTAGGTCCCAGCGGATCTGGGAAAAGTACTCTTTTAAATATCCTTGGGGGAATGGATACTCCTACTGAAGGAAGAGTGTTTTTTGAAGATAAAGAGATTACCAATTTAAGTGAAAAAGAACTTACCTTATATAGAAGAAATGAGGTTGGTTTTATATTTCAATTTTATAATCTTATGGGAAATCTTACTGCTAGAGAAAATGTAGAACTGGCTGTTGAAATTTGTGAAGATACTATGGATATAGACGAGGTTTTAGATTCTGTAGGCTTATTAGAAAGAGCGGATCATTTTCCATCTCAGATGAGCGGTGGAGAGCAGCAAAGAGTAGCTATAGCTAGAGCTGCGGCAAAAAATCCAAAGGTACTTTTATGCGATGAACCTACTGGAGCTCTCGACTATGAAACCGGTATATCTATACTTAAAGTACTGAAAAAAATCAACAAAGAATACAATAGAACTGTAGCAGTAATTACTCACAATGCTTCAATAGGAGAAATTGCAGATAGAGTAATAAAAATGAGAAGCGGAAAAATTACAGAATACTATAAAAACGATAATCCTTTAGATCCGGAAAGGATTGAATGGTAATGAAGAAGTTAAATGTTAGATTATTAAGAAACATTAAAAATTCTAAGGGTCAGTTTATTGCTATAATCTCTGTGGTTATAACAGGACTGTTTATTTTTGTTGCAATGAACAATGCTTCTACTAATCTAAGAACTTCACTCTACGAATACTACGATATTACAAATTTTGCAGATATGTATGTGGATGTTATAAAGGTACCGGATAATGAAATAACAGACATATTAGGAAAAGAAGGAATAATTAATGCGGAAGGTAGAGTAGTACTTGATGTACCCCTTATTACTTCAACACAAGATGAAAGAGTAAATGTTAGAACAATAAGCGTTGATGAGAATGAAAATCAAATAAACAAGTTGTATATGCAGGAAGGTGAAAGAAACCTGGGACCAAAAGAATGTATAGTTCTGGGTCAATTTGCTGAAGCAAGAGGAATAGAAGTCGGTGACATTATGAGCATTCAGCTAAGTGGTAGGCAGTACGATTTGAATGTAGTTGGAATAGCAATCTATCCTGAATATACTTACTTAGTTGAAGATGAGCAGTCTTTTATGCCTACACCGGAAAAGTTTGGGGTTGTTTTTATAGAAAAAGAGTATTTGAAAAATATTACTAACTTTTCCCAAAGTTCTAATGACGTTATATTTAAGGTGGATGAAAGTGTAGATTATGATAAATTCAAAGATTTCATCGAAGATGAATGGGATAATTACGGTGTAAGAAGAGTAACAGAAAGAGAAAATCAACTTAGTAACAACATGCTTCATCAAGAAATAGAAGGACTGGAACAAATATCAGGATCAGTACCTATTGTGTTTCTTCTTGTAGCAGCAGTTATTCTTGCTTCAATGATGTCAAAAAACGTAAAAAATGATAGAACAACAATTGGTATCTTTAAAGCCTTGGGATACACTAATAAAAGTATTCTCATGCACTATGTAAAATATGCATTAGTAATTGGAATAATTGGAGGAGTATTAGGTACTGTTTTAGGCACCATACTATCTGGATTCATGACTAATTTATATACTGAGTTTTTTGCCTTGCCTTTGTTAAAAGTACAAATTTATCCTATGAATATAGTTATAGCAGTTATATTATCATCAATATTTTGTTCAATTGCAGGACTATGGGGAGCTAAAGATATCCTCAAAATTTCTCCTGCTGAATCTATGAGAAGAGAAACCCCTAAATCAGGGCACAGAATTCTCATTGAAAAGGTTAAATTTATTTGGAATAAAGTTACTTTTAGTTGGAAGATGGTAATCAGAAATATATTTAGAGAAAAGAAAAAATTTATTTTTATTAGTATGGGAGCAGCTTTCACAGTAGCTATGATGATAATGACTTTTTGGATGTGGATAGTTTTTGACGATATGTTCAACGTTCACTACGGAGAATTTATGAAAATGGACTATAATGTTACTTTTAGCCAACCGGTAAATACAGACGTAATCAAAGATTTAGAAAAGATAACTCAGGTGGATACTATAGAAGGAAATATGGAGATGCCCTTTGAACTTATTAACGGAAGGGAAAGTAAAGTAGTAAATGTGATAGGTGTTGAAAAAAATACAGAAATGTACGGCTTTAGAGATGAATACGGAAACAAAGTACCTCTAGAGGAAGGTGGGATGCTGCTATCATCAAATCTAGCAAACTCACTAAACTTGAAAATCGGGGACAAGGTTTTAGTACATAATTATATTCCAAATAAAGAAGACATCTATATAGAGATAACAGGATTAGTAAATCAAACTTTAGGGATAAATGGGTATATGGATTTGCACTATATGAGTAGAACCTTAACAGGATACAATACTATTAATGGAGTATACGTTAATACAGATAGGAATATTATTCAAGATCTTGAAAATATTAAAAATATAAGTTCTGTTAAATCCTCTCAAGATATGAGAGATGTATTTTATGAGTATCTAGACTTAATGATAATATCAATTATATATATGCTTATATTTTCAGGGATACTAGGATTTGTAATAATTTACAGTATGTCAGTAATGAGTATAAATGAAAGGAAAATGGAGTTTTCATCCCTTAGAGTACTAGGATTTGGAAAAAATGAAATTTTTGGTATAATTTTAAAAGAAAATGCATTAATGTCTATTATAGGGATTATATATGGGATACCTTTAGGCTATATTTTTGTAGATTATTTAGGACGGATGTTTACAACGGATTTATATACTCTTAACCTGCCTGTTGGAGTTAGCCAGGTGGTATTAAGTATAGTGTTTACAATAATTTGTTTGACTGGAGCGCAACTTGCTACTTACAGAAAAATCAGTCGACTTGATTTTATAGAAGCATTGAAAAGCAGAACAACCTAATAAATGGAGGGTTAATTATGAAAAAGAAATTGATTGTAGGTGTAGCTATATTGATTGTTGTAGCTGCATCAGGTATATACTACTTAACTCAAAGTACTGGTGGAGAAGATTACGATACAGGTCTGGTTGAAGTAGGTAGTATAGAAAAACATATTGAAGAAACTGGAGAAATAGCTTCAAAAAACATTAGAAGCTACTACGGTAATGGGGCAAATGAGATTGAGAATCTTTATGTTGAAATAGGAGATACGGTAAATGAAGGGGATTTATTAGTAGAATATGATAATACAATAGATTTAGAGATAGAAAAAATAAATAAGCAAATTGAAGCCCTTGAAGCTACATACAATGAGGCTGTTTCCGGTGCAGACTTTGAACAAATAAACACTGCTAAATTAGAAATCGAAAGCATAAAAAATAATCTTGAATATGGAAAAGAGAATTTAGAAACAATAGAAGAATTATACGAAAATGACGCTGCTACAGAGAAAGAATATAAGGATGCGGAAAACAGAGTAGAGCAATTAGAAAATCAGCTAGCAATAGCTCAAAATCAGTACAGTCTACTAGTCAAAGGATTATCAGGAAACGTGAGAAATAGATATGAAGCTGAAATAGAGGTATTAGCATTATCTTTAAAAATATTGGAAGAAAATAAAGAAAAGTTTAACATTTATGCCGATTTTGATGGTATAATAACTGAGTTGGATACCTTCCAAGGAGATATGCCTATGGCAGGTAAAAAAATCCTTGAAATTCAGGAACTGAACAACTTAAGAGCATATGGAGATTTTATTGTGGAAGATGCTGTTAAAATAGATAAAGGTATGTCTGTAGAAATATACAACGATGATATCGACTTACGAATAGAAAATTTACAAATAGAAAAAATTCATCCTAAAGCAGTATCTAAACTTTCTGAATTAGGTATAGAACAGAAAAGAGTTACTATTGAAGTGAATTTACCGAAGGATCAAAAAGATTTGATTATCGGTTCAAAAATTACTTTGAAGATAAAAATAGACGGAAAAGAGAACATATTAATTGTACCAGAAGAGGCAGTATACGAAAAAAATGAAAAGACTTATGTAGAAATCCTTGAAAATGGAGAAGCAAAAGAAACAGAAGTAACAACAGGCATAGAAAATGATGATTATATAGAAATATTAGAAGGTTTAAAAGAAGGACAGGAAGTAATATTAGAATAGGAGGACAATAATAAATGAAAGGCATAAGACCGGCTTGGGTAGAAGTTTATCTAGAAAACTGCATACATAACTTCATGGAAGTTAAAAAGAGAATAAAAGAAGAAACAAAAGTCTGTACAGTAGTAAAAGCTGATGGATATAAATTGGGAGCTGTAGCGGTTTCTAAAGCGTATATAGACAGGGGTACAGATATGCTTGCAGTAGCAGTACTTGATGAAGGTATAGAAATAAGAGAAGAAATCAAGGATTTTCCGATTTTAATATTAGGATACACTCCTGAAGATTCTTTCGAAATGGCATTAGAAAATAATCTTATTCTTACAATTTACACTGAAGAACATGCAGCTGTATTAAATAAAGTCGCAAAAAAAATCGGCAAGAAAGCTAAAATACACATAAAATTAGAAACTGGTATGAATAGATTGGGTTTTTTACCAACTGAAGACAATCTAAATATAGTTAAAAATATATATAACATGGAAAACATAGAGGTAGAAGGTATATATTCTCATCTTGCAAGGGCAGATGAAGTGGATAAAACATGGGCTTATAAACAGAAAGAAAGATTTGATAATTTTATTGAAAAATTGGAAAAAGAAAATATTAATATACCTATAAAACACATAGCAAACAGCGCTGCAATAATAGACCTTCCGGATTTTCAGTATGATATGGTAAGACCGGGGATTATGCTTACCGGGCAGTATCCTTCCAACGAAGTTTCCAGAGAAAATGTTAAATTAAAACTATCTTTCAATTTAAAAGCGAAGATAGCAAATGTAAAAGAAATCGATCCAGGAGAAGGGGTAAGTTACGGACACAAATTCGTAGCAGATGACATAACTAAAGTAGCAACACTGCCTTTAGGATATGCCGATGGTCTTCCTAGACTTTTATCTAACAGATTAGAAGTTACCTATAAGGGTATTAAGTGTAAAAACATTGGTAGAATATGTATGGACCAATGTATGATAAATGTTACGGGAATTGAAGATGTTAAAATTGGGGATGAAGTAATACTTTACGGGGATGGCAGTAAAAACTCTACTACACCAGATGAAGTAGCATCTATTTTAGGAACTATAAACTACGAAATATTGACTATGCTAGATAGGAGATTACCTAGAGTTTATAAATAAGAAGGTGGTAATTATGGGAGTATATAAAAATAAGGAAATCAGTAAATTTACATGTGAATTTAAGGATAAAGGACTTGAAAAGAGATTCTTTGAAAAGACTATGAAAAAAGATATGAAATTGTTTAGGGGATTAATATTAATTCTAGCAATCATATATCTTTTATTCATAATTCCTGATTTTCTTATACTGGATAGTATAATTAATTTTCATCAAGTAATATCAATTAGATTAATTAGTTTTATAGCTTTAATACTCTTATATTTTTATATAAATAAAATATCAAATTACAACAAACAAAGCTATTTAATATCAATGGTACAGACTTTCATAATAATATCATATTTTATTATAACTAATAACTATGGACTAGATTGGAATTACTTCATAAAAATTTTTGATATAATACTATTTCTTTTAGTCATATATATTTTACCTAACAAA
>JAABRS010000093.1 GCA_011390775.1 Clostridia bacterium
AGTTTCATCCAGCAGCTGATCTATCCTAAGTTGATCAAGATTTATATCAGGTACACCTATTGCCCTGTCTAGATAATCGCCGTGACAGTCAGAACCTCCTGATATCATTAGATTATTTTTATTGCAATAATTTGTGTAATATTTTGTTTGGAATTCTCCCATTGCATAAGGAGTATAGCATTCTATACCATCTAATCCTAAACTTTTCCAGTAATCAAGTTCATCTTTAGGCATACAGCTGTTTCTGTAGTAATAGGAAGGATGAGCTAAAAATATCTTACCTTCAGCTCTTTTTACTATATCAACAACTTCTTCGGGACTCTTGAAAATCAGTTCTAATCCAGAAGCTTTTAATTTATGAAAATATCCTCCTATATCTTTAAATATTTTCTTATCAATAAAATAATTTAAAGCCTTCCAACCACCTTTGCTAGGGTCTTCTCTATAGTTGTTAAAATAATCATCCAAAGAAATGTCTTTATACTCCTTCGACATTAAATCAATAAATTCATAATTATAATTTAACCTTGATTTGTCGTTATATCTTAAGAGATTTAATAATTCATCCGTTTTATTGTAATTGTATACCGTTAGATGATATTCCCTATCTTTATACGTCGATGCAATTTCTACTCCTGGAATAAAAAAACAATTGTCTCTAAGTTTTTTTTCCTTCATTTTTTCAGAATACTCTACAGTATCATGATCAGTTATAGAAAAAATATTAATATTATTTTTGTAAACCTCTTCAAGTACCTGTTCCAAAGTCCAAGTACCATCAGAGGCCATAGTATGCATGTGCAAATCTACTTTTGTAATCAATTTTTTACCTCACTACTTTAAATTCTCAGGATTTAACCCCTTAAGTTCATCTATTATAAACATTCCATCTTTACGTATTAGAACATCATCAAACCAAATTTCTCCTCCACCAAACTCTGGAGTTTGAATTAATACTATATCCCAGTGGACTTTAGAGTCATTACCATTAGATGCATCGTCGTAGGACTTACCAGGGGTAAAGTGAATACTTCCCATTATCTTCTCATCAAATAAAATATTTTCCATAGGTTTAGTTATATATGGATTTACACCTATAGCAAATTCTCCTATATATCTTGATCCGTCATCTGTATCTAAAAGTTCATTAATTTTTTGAGTATCGTTAGCTTCAGCCTTTACTATTTTACCCTTTTCAAATTCTAGTCTTATATCTTTGTATGTAAAGCCTTGATAGTTTGAAGGAGTATTGTAAGTTATATATCCGTTAACTGAATCCTTAACCGGTGCTGTATAAACTTCACCATCAGGAATATTGGCCTCTCCAGCACATGGTATTACATTTATATCTTTTATTGAAAATTTTAAATCCGTACCAGGACCTTTTATATGAACCTTGTCAGTTTTTTCCATTAGAGATACTAAACTCTTCATTTCTTCAGCCATTTTCGAATAATCCAGATTACAAACATCATAGAAGAAATCTTCAAATTTTTCTAAACTCATATCCGATTTTTGAGCCATTGCATTTGTAGGATATCTAAGTACTACCCATTTTGTATTGTTGACTCTTTCGTCTAGTACTGGCTTATCTGAGTCCATCATTTCAGTTATTTTTTTCACGGGTATATCGCTCAGTTCCGAAAAATTATCTGTAGCTGTAACTGATATATAAGCATCCATTTCTTTCATAAGTTGAAGATCTGCTTTACTTTGTATATCTTGTTTCTTATTATTGCAGTTTAATGCTATTTCTCTTGTTATACTTTGATCTTTTATCTCTACAAAAGGATATCCTCCTGCTTCATATACTTCTTTTATTAATTGAAGAGCCAGAGGTTTTCCACTCAATCCCCCTACTCTAATAAGTACGTTTTCTCCTTTTTGTACCTTAGTTGAATAATTTACTAATTTTTTTGCTAAAGTTTTAATTCTTTCATCCATGTTATTCGCTCCTTATTTATTATTGAGTTCCCTATACATTATATCATTATTAATTTTATTGTAAAACATAGCTTTGACTTTTTCATAGTCTTTAGTTATACCCATAATCCACATCAGTTTTGTAATAGCTGATTCTACAGTCATATCATATGCTTGGAGGATTTGATGATCTTTAATAGTTTTCAATCCAACTTCATAGGTTTTTAAGTCACTGCCTTCTTCCGCTACTTGAGTTGATATTACAACTATTTTCCCCTTTGAAGTTAAATCTCCCAACTTTTTTAAAAAATTTCTTCTATCTTCAAAGGGCAGACCTCCAGAGCCGTAGCTTTCTATCACAACACCTTCGTATTTTTGTCCTATATAGTCTATTACATCAGGATCCATACCCGGTGCAAGTTTAAGCAAAAAAACGTTTGGATACAATTTTTCGTAAAATTTTGGATCAACATTATTCCTTTTATTGTGTATGTAATGAGCTATTCTATCATCATCAATAAAAGCAGCGTAAGGAAAGTTTATACTTTCAAAGGCATTAAAACTTTTTGTTCTTGTTTTTCTTGCTCTTGTACCAATTATTCCCTTTCCATCAAATACTATATGTACTCCTTTTACATCTTCTTCTAATGCAAATCTTATAGCATCTTTTAAATTCTTCTTAGCATCAGTTGTATCTAGATTAATAGGCTTTTGAGATCCGGTGAGTATAATTGGTTTATCTATATCTTGTATTAAGTATGAAAGAGCTGCTGATGTATATGCTAATGTATCAGTACCGTGAGTTATTACAAATCCATCGTAAAGATTATATTTTGATTTAATAAAGGTAACTATTTCCAACCAGTGTTCCGGTTGAATATTGGTACTATCAATATTTAACAACTGATAAGTATCTATTTTACAGATTTCTTCAATATTTTTTAAATACTTTAACATTTCATCCGGCTTTATTGTAGGAGTAAGTCCGTTTTCCGATATAGTGCTTGCTATAGTCCCACCAGTAGAAATCAGCAATATTTTTTTCATCTGTTATCCTCCAGTATTTTTTCAAAATCCTTATATAAAGGTGCTTTCACAGAAATATTCTCATTGTTTCTTGTGTTTTTAAAACTTATTTCTATACAATGTAAAGCCTGTCGATTTATTAATTCACTTTTATTTCCGTAAAGTTCATCTCCCAAAACAGGATGACCTAAATGCGCCATGTGAACTCTAATTTGATGGGTTCTACCCGTTTCTAATTTTAATTCTACCAAGGAGATATTGTTTTTTAGTTTTTCTTTAACTATGTATTTAGAAATACAGTAGTCCCCAGAATCTAATACTGTCCTTTTAACAGTTTCTCCTTCTAGTAAACCAATAGGTTCATCAATAGTTCCTTCTTCGTTTTTAGGATATCCTTCCACTAATGCAAGATATTTTTTTACAACTTTATTTCCCTTCATCTCTTTCATAAATACACTCTGTCCATAGGGGTTTTTAGCTACTAATACAACACCTGATGTATTCATATCCAGTCTATTTATAAATCTTATTTTTCTTTTTATATTTTTACTTTCAAAATACCACACTAATCCATTAGCTAATGTATCATTTCTATTATCTTTAGAAGGATGAACAAGTAAGAATGGTGGCTTATTTAAGCCTAATATATCCTTATCTTCATATAAGATTTCCAAATCTATTTCATTAGGTAAGTAGATGTTTTCTTCATCTTCAAAATCAATCCTAATTACGTCGTCAATATAGGTATTTTTATCTAAATTAGCTTTTCTATCATTTAAATAGATTTTTTCTGCATTTTCCAACTTTCTCATAAGCCTATTTGAAAAATTTAATTTTTCTATTAAAACCTTTTTAATTTTGTCTCCATGTTTATCTACATAAAATTCAAAACTATCATTATTCATATTTTACCTCATTGATATTTTTTTGTTTATCTTATATTATATAATAAAATACACATTATACATTATATATTTAATATTGATTTCTTACAAATAAAGAGAGGTTATATATGTCCAGTAAAATAATAAACATTATAAAAAACTCTAAAGAGTATTCATTAGAAATAGCAGAACATTTAAAAACCGAATTAGAGAAATACGGATACAAAACTACATGTGAATTTGATTCTGAAGCTGAATTATGCATATCAGTAGGGGGAGATGGATCATTTTTAAAAAGTGTCAGAGATAACAACTTTCCTCAAATTCCTTTTATTGGAGTAAATACAGGTACTTTAGGTTTCTATCCAGAGTTATCTCCTGAAGATATTGACTTTTTTGTTAGAGAGTACATCAAGGGAAACTATTCTTTAAATAAGTTAAACCTTTTAAAAGGAGAGATTCATTCGGAAAAATTAAAAGATGAAATATATGCTATAAACGATATTTCTATTAAAAACGAAATTTGTAAGGCTATACATTTAGCTGTATTTATAGATGACAACCACCTACAAACAATAAGCGGTGATGGAGTTATAATTTCAACACCTATGGGGTCTTCTGCATATAACTATTCTGCAGGTGGATCTTTAGTCTATCCCTCTTTAAATACAATGCAAATAACACCTATAGCGCCTTTAATTTCCAACGCATATAGGTGTTTAAGTTCTGGTGTTATCGTCCCTCCAAAAACTAAGATTGTAATTAAACCTGAGCTAGACTATATTGATTCTGCAGTTTTATGTGTAGATGGTGAAAGCTATATAGTGAATAAATTACAAAAATGCGACTTCTTCATTAGTGAAAAAACCATCACCATCTTATCCCTTGGAACCTTTAATTATTGGAAGGTAATTAAAGATAAGTTTCTTTAATATTATATTATCGCCTCAGCCTTTTCATATTCATCAAACTTTCTTCTTTCCAAAAACTCTTTAGCTGATTGTGGAAACAATGTATAGGATAATACATCCTCCATTGTATTCCATAAATCTCCCAATTCTATCTTAGCCTTTGGTAATTCATCTTCTAGTAATTCTGCAGGTCTTACGTTTATAGTTTCTTCATTTCCAATAATTTTATTTTTTATTTCTTCATTTATTTTCCCTGGAGCTCTACCATACTGACCCTTAAGATATTTTTTTATTTCCGTAGGTACTGCTGAGTATCTTTTTTTATTTAAAACATTAAATACTGCCTGGGCACCTACCATTTGACTCATAGGAGTTACTAGAGGTGGATATCCTAAATCTGCTCTAACTCTAGGAACCTCATTTAAAACCTCTTCAAATTTATCCTCAGCATTTAAACTTTTTAGCTGGGATAATAAATTTGAAAGCATTCCTCCAGGTATTTGATAAATTAAAGTTTTTGGTTCTGTCATTAATACCTTAGGGTTTAATATTCCTTCTTCAAGATATCTATCTCTTATATCTTTAAGATATAGAGCTATATCTTCTAATATATCTAAATCCAAACCAGTATCTCTTTCAGTATCTTTAAAGACAGATACAATAGTTTCCGTTGGAGGTTGTGATGTTCCTGAACCAAAAGGTGACATTGCAGTATCTACAATGTCTATACCAGCTTCAGCCGCTTTTAAAAGACTCATTTCACCAGTTCCACCAGTACAGTGGTTGTGAAGTTCTATGGGTAAATCTGTAACTTCTTTTATAGCTTTTACATACTTGTAAGCTTCATAGGGTACCAAAATTCCCGACATATCCTTTATGCATATAGAATCAGCTCCCACTTTTTCAAATTGTTTAACTAAATCCGTATAGTATTCTAAAGTATGAACAGGACTTTTTGTATAGGATATGGCAGCCTGACATTCTGCTCCATATTTTTTTGTAAGTCTAATTGATTTTTCCATATTTCTTACATCATTAAGAGCATCAAATACTCTTATAATATCAATACCATTTTCTATAGCTCTTTTTATAAATTCTTCAAGAACATCATCAGCATAATGTCTATATCCTAGAATATTCTGACCTCTTAAAAGCATCTGCAGTTTTGTGTTTTTAACGTGTTTTCTAATTGTCCTTAATCTCTCCCAAGGATCCTCATCTAAATATCTAAGGCATGAATCAAAAGTAGCTCCACCCCATACCTCTAATGCGTGAAATCCAACTTTATCCATTTTCTCTAAAATTGGTATCATTTCTTCTGTTTTTAATCTAGTTGCTATAAGGGATTGATGTCCGTCTCTCAATGTAGTATCTGTAATTTTTAATTTATTCATGAAAACTCCTTTCAAATTTCTTAAGATTAATTGATTTTTGTTTTTAAATCTAAATAATTCCTTATAATTCTTAATCTACTATTTTAATTAAGTAAACTATTGATTTTCTTAATAAAACAATGTATAATCTTTATTAAGAATCAGTTTTATGATAACATTTGCTAAACTATTTGTAAATACATTATATTATCCGTTATGCGTAATTAGATATACAAAATTAGGTTATATTAGCTATTATTTTATATTGTGAGGTGAATTATGGATTATACAGATTATAAAATTATTTCCTACTTGCAAAAAGATGGAAGAATATCGATGAAAGATTTAGCCAAAGAAATTTCTCTAAGTCCTCCTGCTACAGCTGAGAGAGTTAGAAGACTTGAAGAAAACGGTACAATAAAACAGTACAAAGCCATTATAGACTCGGAGAAAGTTGGAAAACCAATTAGAGTTTTTATTAATGTAGATATGAAAGCAGACAAGCAAGTTAAATTTTTAAAGTTTGCTGAAGATTCCGAAGAAATTGTAGACTGCTATCATGTAACAGGTCCTTACAGCATGATATTAATGGCTCATTTAAAAGAAATGTCCCATTTAGAAGAATTAGTAGGTAAGGTTCAGATGTATGGTAATACAGAAACTCATATCATTATGTCCAGCCCAATAGAAAATAAACCAATTTAAAAACCGGCTTAGCCGGTTTTTTGTTGTTTTTTGCTTTTTATTTTAAATTTACTCTCTTCCTGTATCATAAAGAAAAATCCTAATAGTAAAAGTATATCCCCTATGCTAACTGCTTTTGTAAAGGGATAAGGATCCTTCAAAACAAAAATGTCACCTAAAAAATTAAGCCTAGTATTACCGTTCATTATTGTATGTATTAAATCTCTACTGCTGTTTAAAAGAATAAAGTTTTCCCATGCATTATTAATATCCAAAGGTAATCTAACAGGCATTTTCATTCCATTGAATAGGATCACAGTAAAGTTTAATAAAGTTCCTAGAAAGAAAATTTTCATATATTTTTTTTCAAGATTTAAAACTATGCCTATCAGTATTAACTGATATGAAATACAGTGAATCCAAATAAAATACTCATTAATAAAACTACCAATTTTCGAAGTACCATAATTTAAAGCTATATATACCCCACCACTTTGGATTATAAAACTAAATATAAAAAATCCCAAACCCTTGATATTTATATTCTCGAGAGTTGAGATGTCTTTATTTCTAAAGTATGCTACAGCTATGGATATTAATGCCGTTATTATTAACTCTTGTATCATGATACCATTTCCTTATTTATCTTATCTACATATACACATTTACCTAGTGCTTTTATAGCATCATCTACTATATTCGGATTAAATTGAGTCCCTGC
>JAABRS010000094.1 GCA_011390775.1 Clostridia bacterium
ACTATTCGTGAGGAAGAAGGAGTCGATATCAAAAGTGCCATGAGGATTATAAAAATAAGCAATCATCTGGGTAGAATAACGCAAATTTATTCAAGCGGGGGATAAAATTCCTATATAAAAATTGAATACGTTGAATCTTTTGGATATGCAATGATCGGTGCTTAACGAAAAATATTTAACAATGATTAATTTTAAAAAAATGCGAGTTTTCCAAATTTACATATTAATATGTTTTTGTTACACACTTTTCTACTTATGTGAAATTTTCTACATCCTTAAGCCTTGTTATTTAGTCTTTTTCCTATTAGCACCCATTAACTAGACAATATAAAAAATAAGCTCTCTTTAAAATATTTTTGAGTTTGTCTTAATTGACTTTAAGACAAATTCATTCCTATGAAATCAATATAAATATTAATTTTTACATCCGTTCTTATCACACGTTATTTTTTGATGAGAATTTGTCCAATGATCTGGCTTGTCTTTAGTGTTAATGCCACACCCTGTTTTTCCTCCCTTAGTTCCACTATGAATAACATTAGATGGAATATGTTTTACAGCCATTATTTTTCCTCCTTTCTATATTCACTTTTAAATATATTAAATTTTTAAATCCTTTAAGATCATTTGATTGAAAGTCTCCATCATTTCACTAATGTCATCATCCATTTTTTTTCCAAAACTTTTATAATTAGCGATTTCTGTTATGATTTCTATGAAATATTCATATATTTCCTCTGTGCCGTAAAGAGTCATGCTTGGTTTTATACTGTTTAATTCTATTTTCAATTTATTGGGTATATAAATTTTGTTAGTCTCCTTAGATATAGGTACTTCAGTCAAATACATAGTTATAATATTTATAGCTCTTAGGTAGGTTTGCTCTTTCTTTTCAATTAAACTATCTTTTCGCTTATTAGTTATTTGTGTATACTGAGAAGTAATTCCTCCAATTATTACACCAACAAGGTCTTCACTCTTTTTTATCTACCCCTGTTTTATTATATTATTAAAAATATGATATACGATTATATTCATGTGAAAGAATAGACTCTCAAAATTATATCGTTTTTAGACTTATAGTTCCTCAATAGATAACATAAAAGGCTAGGTTAATTAATCGAATTTTGGCTTTTCTAGAATTATATGAGCTATTATAGCAAACATCCATGCAATTAGTATGTAATACCCATCTAAAAATATAAATATTAGAAAATTTACAAATATTAATATCCTAGCAAATATCTCCAATTTTTGATTTTTATAATACCTTGCTTTATTAATTTTAAATCTAGAATAAGTAACCTTTTTCAAGATCGCAATTAATATTCCTAGCACGAAAAATAAAATAAGTAATAATGAGACTCCTCTAATATAATAAGAAAAAAGAATAAGTGTTACCATGATAATTTCTATATAGTAATAAAACTTAACTATCTCTTTGTTAGTCAATTCAAGTCCCCTTTCATCATTAAAGATCAAACCACCACTAAGAGCGATGGCTTGATAATATTTTTCCGAAATTATTTCATAATTCTTGTAACTATATCTGATGTTACAGTTCCAATTTCATCTGTATAATTTGAAACACGATAAAAGGTTGTAACATATTGTTCTTGAAGAGTTAATCCATCAAATGAATATCTAATATTCCTATCTAGTTTATAATAAACTACAGGTAAAAATTCAGCAGCTATCGCAGTAGCAATACCTATTAATGTGCTGTTCAATAAACTCAAATGTGCAATTGAAGCAAGTACACCGGCTATTACACCTACAAGACTGCTAACTATACTTGTATCATCATATATCGTGTATGTCATCCAGTCACCATAATCACCGCTTCCACGAACTAACCCTTCCAATTCAATAATCTCTTCAATTTGCTTTTCAGTTGCATCAGGGTCGATTACCATTTGTACGATTCTATTATCAGAGTTACGTACAGATATATACCCATTTTCATCTTTAATAGTAAAAACTTCGTTATCCGGAGAGATGCTTGTATAAACCACTTCACCATCTTTTTCTTCTTGAATTAAATACTCAATATCACCTGTTTTAAGGTTGATTATTTCATACTTTTGACTATCTTTTGTTTGCTCAACTAGTGACCATGAATATCCGTTCTCAGTCATAGTTGAAGATTCAGATATACTTGCGAAAGCCGATATGCTTCCAGATGATATCATTATTACTACTAAAATAAAACACAGGTACTTTTTAAAATTCTTTTTCATTTTAATCCTCCAATTAATTTATTAAATTAAATATTATTTTCACTTAAAATACTCCTAATAAATTACAGGTTGACTTATGTAAGTCGTAGACTCTAATAAGCTTCCACCCCGGTAAACGTATCCAAATGAAACCATCCTATACTGGTATCCACTTAGAACGTACCAACTCTCACTTAGCCCAGTGAAAGTGCCTTCTTTTCTAGTTGACCAACTTTTGATAGTATCCCAGTTTCCACTAGAATATTTTTGTAGCCAAATAATAATTTTTACCTCATCAGCATCTCTTGCATCAATAGCCGATGTTAACATAGCTTTTCCGGATGAGGTAATATAAAACTCATTGTCAAAGACCGTAATATTAGAAAATCTTGGTTGTGGTTCTATGTTTATTTCTTTAAATTCTTCAGTTGCACTTACATTAATTGATGTTACTGTTGATATAATCATGGTACATAGTATAATTTTAAAAATGTTCCGTTTCAAATTATCACCTCCTTAAATTGGCCTTCACTATATATAACCAATTAGGGTGGTGATTTATTACACTTAATTTGAAACTTTTTATTTTTTTTCTAGATTATTAGCAATTTTTAATATAGTATTTCTATCTAAATTGCTTTGGATTCTAAAAATTCTTTCATCATTGTTCCATATTAGAATAACTCGGTTGTCTTTTTCTATCAACATACCTTCATTCCCATTTAAATCAATTTCTATAATAGTAGCACCTTCTGTGTCTATTTGCGACTCAAAGTTCATACTACTTTGTATGATTTTTATATATTGATCTAACTTATTTTCAAAGGTTAAATATTTACTATTTCCAAATTCCTCTGCAGTTATCAGTTCAAAATTATCTGGTATGAAAGTAGGATAGTAATATTCTTTCCATTCATCTGGAAGTTTACTTTTAAAGTTATTACCTATATTTTCTTGGTGAGAGATTAGGCTGTATTTTTGATATGTATCAATAATCATATTGAAAAAATTAATTCTTATTGCTTCTACACTCATCATTATTATTGAACTTATTAAGCTTGTTATAATAAATATTACTGCTATTTTTTTGCTGATTTTTACAAAAGTTTTTTTGATTCTTTTGATTCTTTTCTTTTTTTCAATCTTTTTATTATAGTCTAAAAACCATTTATCAAGACTTTCAGGAATTTCAATATCTTTAAATTCGGCTAGAAGTTTATCTGTTTTTTCATCTATGTTTTCAGCATGTTTGTATCCAGTATCATATAGAAACATTTGATTTAATTTTTTTAGTCTTTCTATTTCTTCACTAAATTGTTTTTTCATAATCAATTCCTTCTTTTTCCATTATTGCTTTTAGACTTTTTAAGGCTCTATGAATTCTTACACTGACGTTATTTTCTGTGATATCTAGTAGTATAGAGATTTCTTTAATCTCTAGTTCATAGTAGTATCTCAATGTCAAAATATCTGCATAAGGTGGATGTATTTGTTTTAGATATTTTATTATTTCACTACTCTTTTCCATTTTTATTAAATATTCTTCTATTAAAATACCTTCATCATCTGGTAATCTATTGATTTCTTCATTTTCCAACATAACAATACCTTTTCTTTTATTGTATGCATTGTATGAAAGGTTCCTTACTATAATAACCAGATATGCCCTGGTTTTCTTACACTTTATATCAGAAATTTTATATAAATTTTTAGATAGGCGTATTATAGCTTCTTGAACTATATCTTGAGATTCGTGATGGTCTTTTAGTATGGAATAGGCTGTTATATACATATCTCTATGGTAAGTTGTATAAATTTCTTCTAATTTACTTCTTGTTTCTTCATCTTCTATAGTCATTAAGAATGCTATCATTTATACCTTCCTTACGAATTAAATAGTTATTTTTGGTTTTCTATTACTTTTCTATTGTACCATATATTAGTACAGTTGTAAGGTTTTGATGGATTTTTATGTTAGTTAAAATTGTTTTCTCAACTAAAAAAGCTTGCCTTTTGAAAGCAAGCCTGTTTCTTATATTTCACTTTAAGTTGTTTTTTTGTACTAGTATGGTAATATAATGTTATCTGACACTAAGGAGTTGTCCAATGAATAAAAATTTCTTCATTTTAGTAATAGTTATGACAATTATTCTTTTACCTGGTTGTTCCAATAATCAATCTGAAAACAATAATATAGTTGATGGTTCAATGGAAGAAAGTATAATTTCTATCGAAATTATAAATAATGTTAGCAAAAAAACTTTTATTTCTAAGGATGATTTATCAGAAATTTTTGAAATAATAAATAATATCAACATCATAGAACATGATATTGTATCTTTTGAAGATAAAGATATTTTAAAGGTGAATTTCTATAATGAAAATAATGAAAAAATTAAATCAATATCTTTAGTCTATAACATGGTTTTTATTAATGATATATGGAGATATGATTCTTATGATGCTTACAGTAAAATGATTAAACTCTATGAAGAATCTAATATTATAGAAACAGAAGTAGATGATTTAGTAAATATAAATCTTATTAAGAAACAAAGGCAGGAGAAAACTTTAACCGATGCATTAAAGGGAACTTGGGTTGACCAAAACAACTCTATTATAAAGTTTGATGGTGAATTTTTATATCAAGGTGAAAATAACGAGCATAAATTTAAATACGTAATTAATAAAGAATCCTCTAAAACAGCGACTCTTGTTTTTTACGGCACAGAAGGGTTTTTGATTGATGATAAAGAGTTATTTGAATATGAAATAGTTTTGGATAATACATACTCATACATAAAACTTAATAAAAGTATCGGTGGCCAAGTTTATCAATACAAATTAATCTATATTGATAATGGTTTAATATTAGGATCTTTAGATTCTCCTTTTTTCGTCGATTAATTATATAACATATTAATACAATTTTAGGATTTTGATAGATTTTTAAGTTAGTAAAATTATTCTCCCACTAAAAAACTTGCCTTTTCAAAAGCAAGTTTTTTAGTATATCTTTAGTTAATTTTCATCTGTTTATTTTGAAGTACACTTTGTTACGGTGAGCCGTACTATAAGTGATTATAAGTTTTTTCTTTATATTCTATTATTAGTTTTTTTGTTTATTTTTAATAAACTGGATTAGCGACCCTATTTTTAAAGTTCCAAATTAAAATTTAAATTTTAACTTATCTAAGCTTTCTAACATCACAAAACTTTATTGATGAATATTTCAACAATATCTTTGTCAAATTGAGTTCCAGAGTATTTTTTCAATTCTTCTACTGCTTCTTTTTTAGTTTTCTTCTTATGGTAAGGTCTGTCAGCTGTCATTGCTTCATAGGCATCAGCTACTGCAATTATTTTAGATAATAAAGGTATTTCAGTATCTGTTAATCCTTCTGGATACCCAGTTCCATCTATTCTTTCATGATGATATAAAACATCTTCAGCTAAGTGTGCATATTCTTCTACACTTTTTAAAATTTGATAGCTTGTTACTGGGTGTTTTTTAATATCTTCCCATTCATCTTGGGTTAATTTATTCTCTTTATTCAATATCTCTGGTGAGATTGTTATTTTCCCAAGATCATGTAAGGCTCCAGCTATTTTTGCATCTTCTATCTCTTTACCACTTAAATTCATTTCATGTGCAATGCTTTCACAATACTGAGATACTCTTTCAGTATGAATTTGCTCATGGTCGTATTTGTTATTTATATTAAGAAGTACTGTTTCTATAGTTTTATTTCTCATGATTCTTCCATATTTAAGTTTGTTTTTATACATCTTATTGTCTGCTTCTTTATACACTTCTAAAATATCCTTATTTTTTCTATTTTTAGTTGAATGTCCTATAGCTAAGGATACAATTACTGAATCTAACTTAGTATTTTGTAATTCTTCTGTTATTCTCTGAATAATATGTTCGGATTTTTTCTCGTCAACATTTGGTAGAAGAATTACAAACTCATCTCCACCTACTCTACATACTATGTCTTCCTGTCTGCATGAGTTTTTTAATATTTTAGCAACAACTTTTAATAGTTTATCTCCCATTTTATGACCATATGCATCATTTGTAAGTTTAAGACCGTTTACGTCAGCTACTATTATAGAAAATGGTAAGCTTCTATTAGTGTCTAATCTTTTGATAGAATCTTCCATGTATCTTCTATTATATAAACCTGTTAAATAATCATGGAAACTAAGATATTCTATTTGGTTTAGTTTTTCTTTTTTTTCAGTAAAATCTCTAAATACTATAACAGCTCCAGTTATATTGCCATCTTTGTCTTTTATAGGTGCTGCACTATCTTCAATAGGTATTTCTTCCCCATTTTTATTTATAAGGATTGTATGATTTTCCATTTCTACAGTTTTACCAAGTTTTATAGCTTCTTCTGCAGGATTAACGCAAGGTTCTCTTGTATTTTCATTAATTATATTTAAAACTTTTTCTAATGGTTTTCCATAAGCTTCTTCTTGAGACCAACCTGTGAGTTTTTCAGCTATTGGGTTTATAATAACTATCTTTCCTTGTGAATCTGTTGAAATCACACCATCACCAACAGAAATCAAAGTGGTTTTAAATTGCTCTTTTTCGTTAAATAGTTGATACTCCATTTCTTTTCTTTCGGTGATGTCTTGCACAATCCCTATAGAGTGAATGGGATTTCCTGCCTCATCAAACTCGGTTCTACACTGTTCAGTGACCCATTTGATCCTTCCGTCATCCATTAACAGACGATGTTCAATATTATAGGGCTTTTTATCAACCAGCGACCTCTTCCATGCTTCATTAACTGCAGTGCGATCATCTGGATGTATTGCTTCCAAAAAAGCTTCATATGATGCTCCAAAATTCTCAGGATCAATCTCGAAGATTTCAAAAATTGTTTCAGTCCATTTTAATCGGTTTTCATCATGATAGAGATCCCATCTGCCTAGCTGAGCCATATAATGAGCTTCCTTCAAAATTGACTCTTTTTCAATTATTTTTTTATATGTCTCTTCTTCTGCTTTTTTTCTATCAGTTATATCTGTAAGTACTCCACTAATTAGAGTAGCTTTACCATTCTCTGCCCATTTTGTAACTTTTGCTCTAGAATTTATCCACATCCATTTTTCATTTTTATTTCTCATTCTAATTTCAACATTATAATGTTCAATTTCTTTATTAATTAATTTTTCAATTTCTTTTTCTACAATACTAAAATCCTTATTATGTATTATTTTTCTCCAATCTTTAAAATCTAAAGGTGAGATTTCTTCTAATGTGTATCCTAACATTTCAGCG
>JAABRS010000095.1 GCA_011390775.1 Clostridia bacterium
GGAAACTAAGAGTTGCTTCCGTTAAAATAAATGACCCTACTTGAATAGTTGACAGTACGACAACTGATGTCAGTACATTCGGCATTATATGCTTGAATATTATCGTACGATTTGGAAGTCCTATCGTTCGACTTGCTTCTATATATTCTTTTTTCTTAACACCAAGCACCTCTCCTCTAACTGTACGGGCATATCTTACCCATCCTACCAGAGTTAGTGCAATTATAATTTTATCAACACCTCTACCAAACATAGTCATTATAAATATTGCTAATAATGTTGTTGGAAATGAAAGCTGTATGTCTGTAATTCTCATAATAAGAGCATCTATCTTGCCACCGTAATAACCTGATATCAAACCCATAAAAGTCCCTATACCACAAGATAAAAGCATTGCTGTTAGACCTATAAACATTGAAATTCTACTACCGTATACAATTGCACTTAAAATATCTCTACCTTGAGTGTCTGTTCCAAGTAAAAACTCTATACTTCCTCCATCTTGCCAAGCTGGAGGTAGATAAGAGTTCGATAAAGATATGTCTGAAAGATTATAAGGATCTTGGCTTACTAAGTAAGGTCCAAATAATGCAATCAAAACTGTTAGTAAAAATATAATTGATCCAATAATAGCCGGAAGGTTGTTTTTGTAATTATGAAACATCTCAGACTTTATCATTCTTCTATACAAACCGATTTTTATTTCTCTTGTGTTTTCTATTTCCATTATTATCACCTACTTCAAATCTATTCTTGGATCTATAATCACATAAATAATATCTACTAAAAAGTTTATGACTACAAACATTATTGAAACTACCATAAGATAAGATACTATTACTGGTTTATCAGCACTGTAAATTGAATCGATTAGTAGTTTACCCATTCCTGGCCATGCAAATATAGTTTCGGTTATTGTAGTAAATGCTATCAATCCACCTATCTGTAGTCCAAATATCGTAACAACAGGAATCAAGGTATTCTTTAAAGCATGTCTATATAAAACATCTCTTCTTGATACTCCTTTTGATCTTGCATATTTAATATAATCTTGTCTTATGTTTTCCTGCATTCCAGCTCTTGTTAGTCTTATAATTGTAGCAAGATTTACCATGGACAAGGTTACAGCTGGTAAGATAAGATGTTTAAGACCATCTATTGTAAATAAACTGCTATTTATTCCAAGAAAGATTCCAAGGTCTCCTCTACCTGAAGGTGGTAACCATCCTAATTTTATTCCAAAAACAAATATCATCATCATTCCTAGCCAAAATGAAGGTAGTGATATTCCAGCTATTGAAAAAACCATGATTACCTTACTTGTTTTTCTCTTAGGATAAGCTCCCGAATAAACTCCTAAAATTATCGAAAAAACTCCAGTTATAATTGCAGATAAAATTACTATTTCAAGAGTTGCAGGAACTCTTTCTAGTATAACCTTCATAGCTGGTTGATAGTATCTATAAGATAGTCCAAAATCTCCTTTGATAACATCTTTAAGAAAAATTCCATACTGTATAAAAACTGGTTTATCTAATCCTAAATACTCTCTTGCAGCATCTATTTCCTCTTGAGTAGCATTTTCTGGAACCATTAAAGAAACTGGATCACCTATTAAGCTAGAAAATATAAATACTATAACTGATACAATTAATAGTACAATTACCATCTGAATAAATCTTCTTACTACGAATTTAAACATTTAGTCACCTCTTTATAAAAGATAGACCTTAAATTTCTTTAAGGTCTATTTAATTATTATTTTATTCTAAAACTTCAATGTCCCATGCATATATATACTTGTTTGGTCTAGGATCATAGCTTATTTTTGAATTTGTAGCAAATACATCTTGTTCGAAATGTATCGGGATGTAAGCTACTTCTTCAGATGCAATTTTCCATACTTCCTGTACTAGTTCATCTCTATCATCAACATCACTTGTTGCTAGTGCTTCATCTATTAGGCTGTCAACTTTTTCGTTTTTGTAATATCCTCTATTAACTCCACCGAATCCTTCTTTTACAGGTCCTGTTTGATCATGACTGTATAGAAGATCAGATGCTAAAGTCACACCTTCACCACTACTGTCGGACCATCCGGTCATTAGGAAATGTGTAATATCTCCCATAGGATTTGTTCCTCTTATATATGTAAAGAAAACATTTCTAGACATAAGATTTAAATTAACCTTTATTCCAACTCTTTCTAGATAACCTGCTATTGCCTGTGCTACATCAGCGTCGTTAACATATCTATCATTTGGAGCATCCATAGTAACCTGGAATCTGTAACCTTCAAGTTCACCAGACTCTTGAACAGGATATCCAGCATCATCGAGAAGCTGTTTTGCTAATTCAGGATCATGTTCAGGAATTTCTATGTCTGAATTAAATCCAACATAAGTTTCAGGAGAGTAGCTGCTTGCAGGAGTAGAAAATCCATTCATTATTTTATCAGATATTTCCTGTACATTTATTGCATGATACAGAGCTTGTCTAACTTCTATGCTCTGGAACGGATTGCTTCCATCAGGTGAAATTATAGGTTCTTCCGCATCTGGGCTTGGATTGTCAGTCCAACCTGCGTAGTTAAGATAAATATTTCTTAAACTTGGTTGCTGAATAATATTTAAATCTTCGTTTGTTTTAAGTATTTCCACATCTCTTACAGGTACATCCACAACCATGTCTACGTCGCCAGTCATTATATTAGCTGTTCTTGTAGCATCATTAGTTATAGGTTTGTAAGTTACCTTTGTAACTTGAGGTTTTTCTCCCCAATATTCTTCGTTTCTCACAAAAACAATACGATCTTCTTTAACGTGTTCTTCTAATCTGTATTTTCCAGTACCGTTAGTGTTAAGTGCTACAAAATCTTCTCCCTTACCTTCAAAAGTTTCTTTATCAAGAATTACTAAATCTCTTAATTTAGATAAGAATATTACGTCAGGTGAAGATGAATGAACAACTACGGTATAGTCGTCAAGTTTTTCATAGCTTTCTACAGTACCAAAAACATTAGTCCACTTTGAAAATGGCTCTTGTGCTCTATCAAAAGAATATATAACATCGTCTGCATTAAATTCGTTACCATTGTGGAATTCAACACCTTCTCTTAAATAGAAAGTCCAGGTCATTAAGTCATCACTTAATTCCCAATCTTCAGCTAATCCTGGTACATTGTTTAGTTCGTTGTCTGTTAATATTAAGGCTTCATACATGTGTTGAAGTACAGCGTTTGAAATTGTTTCATTATAAACATACGGATCCAGTGCTAAAGTATCACCTGCTAATCCTACTGTAACTTCATAGTTTTTTTCAGCTGGTTCTTCAGCTGGTTCCTCATCAGATCCTTCTGCTGGTTCTTCACTCGGTTCTTCAGCTGGTTCTTCAGCCGGTTGATCTGTTGAACATCCAACCATCATTCCTAATACCAATACTAGTATTAATAGAATAGCTAAAATTTTCTTCATAATTTCCTCCCTTAGAATATTTTATTTATAAACAAAGTCTCCTTTGTTTTATAACAACTTTACTCACTTATAAAATCTTTAAATTCTTCTTCAAGCTGTTCAACTTCGTTTCTAATAGGTTTTAACTTTTCTACACAATATTTGTATAAAATTGTTGTAATTATTTCTATTATACTGATAGCTGAATGTATTGAGTTGTAAAAGATCAAGGAATCGTTTTCACTATAAAAGGTTATATCGGTATTTTCTTGCAAAGGAGATGATTTTTTGTCGGTTAATCCTATGATATTGTAATCCTTTTTCTTTAAATATTCACTAAATTTCAAAACAATTTCGGAGTATTTCGGATAGGTAATTGCTATGTATAAATCCTTTTCTGAAAATTTTAAGGTTTTTATAAACAGGTATGTGTTTAAGTTGCTTAAATCTATAACTTCAACTTCAACACCTAAATTTTCAAGTCTGTTTTTAAAATAGTTGCTTATCAAAACTGATAGCCCTTCTCCATATATATATACTTTTTTAGCATTATTAATAAGTTCTACAGCTTTTTCTAATTCTTCTTCTTTCAATCCTGACATAGTAATTTGATGGTTTTTTAGTTGAAGATCAATTATTTTTACAAAAAGATCGTTTTTCATCGTTTCTTTGTTTATGTTTTCAAATAATTTTTGAGTAGGACTAACCTTCCTGACAATAAGATTCTGATATTTTTGTTTTAAGTCAGAAAAACTATTTAGCCCTAAGGATTTACAGAAATTGATTATGGTAACTTCAGTTACTCCAATTTCATCACTTATGTCTTTTAAACTTTTAAAACTAATCTCCGCTTCATTTTGAAGCATGTAATCTGCTATAGTTTTTTGTTTTTTACTTAAATTTTTATATTTTGATTTTATAATTTTATCTATGGGCATATTAATTCTCCGTTTTTTTTTATTATAATTGAATTATAACAAAAAAACAATAACTTTTTAAAGTTTTTTATATATTTTTTTCTTTAATGCGATTATTTTATAGTGTTTGGTATAATTTATTTTCAAAAAAAAGTTTGGTT
Source organism: Clostridia bacterium (assembly GCA_011390775.1). Lineage (GTDB taxonomy): Bacteria > Bacillota > Clostridia > Tissierellales > Dethiosulfatibacteraceae > UBA8670. Next base: position 4,531 of record JAABRS010000095.1, read on the forward strand.
ACATTTAACACCAAACTTTTTTAAATTATATTGAATTAATTATATCTACAATCCCAATCTCTCTAAAGTCTCTTCAGTAGGATAACCTTTATCATCCCATCCAAAGTGTTTGTAGTAGTACTGTTTCATTTCTATAAATTTATTTCTGTCCATTGATTCTCCTTTTAGAGCTCCGTTTTCAAGTGGTTGATATAATCTTTTAGGTAGTTCTTCATGGCTTTCATCTATGCCTAGATCATAGTTTACTTTTCTTGCTGCTGTGATACCTCTTTCTCCTACTTCCATACATTCCTCTGGAGTGACGTCCCATCCTGTAGCTGCATTTATAAGTTCCATGAATTTATCTACAGGCATTGATCCTCTTGGTGCTGGTATGAAGTCGCACATACCTACCATATTTAAAAATCCCCACCATTTCTCCATAAGAGCATAAAATTCTGCTTTATCTTTTCCATATGCCATCGGGTCAGCCGGTTTATCTAGACCAAGCATTCTTACAGAATCAAGCATTGGTCCTTCTTCTGTAATCATAGTATCATGAGCGGCCTGCATGTGGTCGGCTCCTGTAGGTGATACTGAGTATCCTAGTCCTACTCCTATCTTTCCTCTTGGTTCATGCATCGGTAGTTCCTGTCCTTTTACATGCATGGCAAATTCTTCTGATCCTCCTCCAAAGATTTCCGCTGCTTTTTTTACTCCTTGAGAAAGAACTTTTCCAAGACCTTTTTTCTCTGATATGTCTTTTATTAATTTTAATAAAGCTTCTTCGTTTCCAAAGTTTAACTCTACTCCATCTGTGATTTCCTTGTCTATTATTCCTCTTTCATAGCATTCCATCGCAAAGGAGATAGATACTCCTGCTGATATTGTATCCAGTCCCAGGTCGTTGCACATTTCATGGGCTTTTGCTATTACATCTAAATTTCCGATGCTGCACATAGAACCCATTGAACCTATAGTTTCATACTCAGGTCCACCGAATTTTGGATCTACTTTTATATTTTCTTTGTTAATTTCTACTACTCTTTTACACCTTACAGGACATGCAAAACATGCTCCTCTTTCTGTAAGAATAGTATCTGCCATGGTTTGACCAGATATTTCTTTTGCTTTTTCAAAGGAACCATCTTTAAAATTTCTCGTTGGAAGTATTCCTGATTTATCAAAACCTTCAACTCCCGCTGCAGTACCGTAAAGATATAGTCCTTTTGATAGTGGTTTATCCTTTTGATATTTAGCATACCATTTGCTTATTTCTGTTATTTTATCCTTATCTTTAAAGTTTATACCTACAGTTCCTTTTATAGCTACTGCTTTAAGCTTTTTACTTCCCATTACAGCACCCATACCGTTTCTGCCGCAGGCATGTTTTAAGTCGTTTATTACACAGGCATACTGTACTTGGTTTTCTCCAGCCTGTCCTATTTGAGATAATTTTATTGAATTATCATTGTTTTCTTCTTTTATTATGTCGTTAACTTCTCCGTTTCCTTTACCCCAAAGATGAGATGCATCTTTAATTTGAACTTCATCGTCTTTAATAAGCAAGTATACAGGTTTTTCAGATCTACCTTCAACTATTATACCGTCCCATCCAGCTTTTTTTAATTCTGGTGCAACGAATCCTCCAGATTCAGAGATTCCAAATCCTCCTGTAATGGGCGACTTTGTTCCCATTACCATCCTTGAAGTACCTCCCGTAGGTATTCCTGATGCTAATCCTGTCATAAAGTATAATGGGTTTTCTTCTGAATATGGATCAGTATTTTTATCTACACTATCTTTTAAATAGTGATATACTAGTCCTTTACCTCCCATATACTTTCTCATGGTTTCTTCGGATAAGCTTTCTTTCCCGATTTCACCTGTAGTTAAATTAACTTTTAATAATTTTCCTGAATATCCGTAACTCATATAATCTCTCCTTTTTTAGCCCCCACCAACAATAGGGAGGACTGTTAATTTGTCTTGATTTTTTGCTATATTATTCTTATTAACTTTTCTATCATTTAAATAGAAATTAGCATATCCTAAGTTTTTTACTCCTATTTCTTCTAATATGTCAATAATCTTCTTAGGTTTATCTAATTGGATTTCTAATATATTTTTACTGTCCTTTTGATCAAGAAAAATGTCGCTAATTTCTATTATCATAATAACTCTCCTTAACACTCTATTATAATTTTTACACTATATATAATATATTATACAGGAAAACCTTTTTATTTTCATATAAATTTTATCTAGACAAAAAATTCATATGTTTAATTTATTAGACTTGTCTTTATATAAGTGATAATATATTAATAAATCTTTATATTTTATTTTTCAGGAGAATGAATTATGAATAAAAGAGCTCTTCATACCGCTATAGGTAATATTTTTATAGTAATGATGGCAGTTGGAAGTTATGTTACCTTAAGTTTGTATATTTTACCTTTAAGTAAAAGCTTAGATGTATCAGTTGGTGAAATATCGATAATGTTTAGTATCGCTGGAATTGCAGGTTTAATGACTTCTCTTTTTTTAGGAAAAATTTTAGATAGGTTTAATATTAAAAAAGTAGTAGTGGTAAGTGGGATAATGTTTTTTCTTTTTTTCTATTTTCTTTCTACAGCTACTAGTATATGGTTGATATATTTGGGAGGATTTCTATCAGGATTTAGTCAAATTTTATCAGGATATCCTGTGGCACAAGTTTCTATTACCTGGTGGTTTAAAAGAAATACTGGAAAGTTAATGAGTATGCTTAGCATCGGCGGTGGAATATCCGGTATAATAATGGTGCAAGTCTTTGCAAATCTACTTAAGAATCTAGGTTTAGAAAAAACCGCATTAATTCAAGGAATATTTGTTTCTTCAGTAATAATTTTATCTGGTCTTTTTCTAATTTCTAATCACCCTAAAAAATACGGTATGAAAGCTGTAGGCGAAGAAAAT
>JAABRS010000096.1 GCA_011390775.1 Clostridia bacterium
AGCCAAACCTTTCCCTCTTCTCTGAATAATATTGATTTCACTTCGTTATTTATCAGTCCATTTTCTTCATTAAAGTTATAAATATTACCAGATTTAATTATACTTAAGCCGTTGTATTCTGTTCCGATCCATAATTCCTCTTCTCGAAACCCTATACTTCTGGCTTTGCTCCCGTAATCACCCCATTCTTCTATTATATTCCTATCATGTTTTATTCCTTCTTTTGTAACATCGAAAATTGCTACTCCTCCTACATCAAAAAAACCTGTAGTTATATATAGTTTATTTCCTATGCGTATTCCATCGGTAATGTAGTTATGCGGAAGTCCATTATCCGTATTATAATAATTCCATTTATCATTCTTTACATAAGATAATCCACTATTCGATGAAGCATAATGTCCAAAAACCATACCCCCTAGTCCATCCTCAATTATTAAAAATACAGTATCATCCATCAAGCCTTCCTCAACCCCTAAAGATTGCCATCTGCCATTAATGAATTTTAAAACTCCACCATAAGTTCCAGCCCAAAGTTTTCCACTTCCGTCTATATACAAATCATTTATCCTTACGTCCTTAACCTTAGAATCTTTATTTAAAATTTCTTTATATTTCCCATCACTGTATACTTTTATACCTTCTTCGTGTCCAATATATAGTTCATCATTAAATACCAAAAGATCCTTTACTAAAAAAACATCCCCTATGTCTATTTTTTCATGATTTAAATTTTCCGTATTTATTTTAAAAACACCTTCAAGGCCTCCTGCATATACACTTCCATCGTATTCAACAAGGGATGAAATTTCAAATCCTTCAAGTAAATTTTGAAAATTCTTTTTTTCAACAGAAGCTTCTTGACTGCAGGATGAACTCAGGAGAACAAAAGTCAAAAATATGAAAATTACAAATAAATTAATAATTTTCTTCATTTAATACTCCCTTTTCCAATTTAAAAATTCTTTTAGATATCATTATGTTATCTTCATAAATATGTCCTACTGTAAGTATAGTTATTCCCTTTCTTTTATGTATCTTATTTATCATTTCTGCAGTATCTTTTTTGGTTTCTTCGTCTAAATTAGTAAAAGGTTCATCCATGATTAAAAGGTTTGGATTCGAAATTATTGCCCGGGCAATAGAAACTCTTTTTCCTTCTCCTCCTGATATTTCTTCTGGATAGCTTTTTTGTATGTCTTTTATTTTTAAAATATCAATTACTTCTTGATATTCTTTATGATTTTTATCTTTAATTGGAAATTTAATATTCTCTTCAATTGTCATATGAGGCCAAAGAGCAGGATTTTGAAATACAAATCCAATATTTCTACTATATGGAGGTTTACTTACTTTGGAACCTTCTACAAGTTCACTATTTATATATATATTACCACCATCAGGTTTTTTAATACCCGCAATAATTTTAAGTAGTGTGGTTTTACCAGCACCGGATTTTCCCATAATAGTTGTTATTTCACCTTTTTTCATAATGAAATTTAAATCCTTTATTATTCTCTTTTTACCATAGCTCATATATAATTTTTCTATTCTAAGCATTTCAATCATCTAAAATACCTTCTCTTTCTATTTATAATCAAGCCTAAACAAATAGTTATAGCTGAAAAAAAGGATATAATAATTAATCCCAAAGCTGAAATTTTACCACTGCTTCCATAATGTAGATAACTGTATATCTTTAAAGATAGAAGCTGTTCTCCCGGTGGTATTAGTAAAATAGAGGATGCTATCTCCCCAGTTAAAAAACCGAATCCTACGTAAAATCCTGAGAATAAAGGAAAAATATAATAAGGTATTTCTATTTTTATTAATCTTCTAAACCAATTTTTTTCATATATTAACCCACTGTTTAATAAGTTTTGATCTTTTGTTTCCAGTGTTCCCTTTAAAACAAAATATACAAAAGGGAGGACTTTAAATGTGTTTGCATAGTATAAAAGTGTATTTGAAGTTATTAAGCTGCTGTATATATTGAATCTTGAAAAAAAATTAATTAATGCTATACCGAGAAGAGAACCGGATATCAAAATGGGAATAATTAATAATATCTTAGTTAATTTATTTTTAGAGTATTTTTCTAGTATAAAAACAATCATTATACTTAAAAGAGAAGGTATAAAAGCTGCTTTAAAAGAATATTTTATTTCTTCAATATTACTTTTATAAGTCTCATATGCTAATTTAAAATTAGATGAATCTATAAAATTAAGGAAAATAACTAAAAACATTATTGTTAATATAAATATCGAGCTAAAGGTTGTTATTTTATAAAAAAAATTAAAGTTAAGGTTGAAATTAGAAAATAAATTCATTCCTTGTTTCTTAAATTCCATTTTTTTAGAATACTTAATGAGAATTATTAATGCTGTAATATTCAATATAACTAAAGGAATTGATATATATATAATTTCGCTGAAAGAAGTCCCTGATGTATAATATGTAAATATCTCCAGACTGTATGTCTTTAATTGAAAAAGTGAAGGTATGCTAAAATCCGACATAACAAGAATAAATATTAATGCTGATGATGATATCCAGTAGGGTTTAAGCATTTTAAAAACAATATTATAAATTACACTTCCATCCTTTTTATAAATTCTTGCCGAATCTATATAGGACAAGTCAATACTATGAAAGCCCACAGATAAAATCAAAATATTTATAGTTGAGTAGTAGGCAGATAAAACCAAAAGTGTTTTAAAAAAACTAAAACTACCAATTCCAAATAGCTTAATCCAGCTTAATGCGTGTATATAAGGCGATATAATAAATAAAGTAAACACTACAGCTATTATTAAAAAAGAATATCTTTTTAATTTCTTAGAGATATAAATTATACAGTTAAAACTAATAAATAAAGAAACTAAGGCTACTGATAGAGAAAGAGCTACTGATTTTAAAATCAGATTTATTCTTCTTATATTTAAAATTTCTTTATAAGTTATTCCTTCTTTTACTAATAAATCTAGAATGCTTAAAAAAGGAATAAGAACAATAGTTAATATAACTGCCGATAAAACTTTTAAAAATATTTTATTTCTGAATTTATCTAACAAGAGCATTCTGTATTTCCTCTAGAAGCTCATCACTGTTTTCATATGCTTTTTGAAAATCACATTCTAAAAATTTTAAATCTGGCTCTTCATCATTTAATGATATATCTATAAAACCCATTTCTATCAATTTGTTTTCTGTTTCTTTTTTTAGAATAAAATCCATAAATATTTTCCCTTCTTCAGGATTACTACATCCATTAACTAAGCCTACTGTATTAGGAATAACTAAGGTCCCTATACTATCCTGGTCTAAATAAATTACCTCTACAGGTTTTCCATCTTTTACAGCAGCAAAAGCATCGTCTGTATCCGTTATACCAAATGCTATTTCTCCAGAAGCAACTAAATCTCTAACAACAGAATTTCCATCAACTATTAATGTATTATTTTCCTGAGCATCAACAAAGTACTGAACAGCTTCATCTAGACCCCAGTTTTGACTCATAACAAATATATGAGTCAATGTAGTTCCAAACATAGGATATGCAATAGCTTTTTTATAATCTTTATATTTTTCATTAGTTAAATCGTATACCGAACTAGGATATTCTCCATTTTTAAATATATCTTTATTAACAATCATAACTCTTGCTCTTCCACCAAATCCCGTCCAAAATCCATCCTTATCTTTATAGGATTTTGGTATATTAAGTGATTCTTCTGATATATATGGTTGAAAAATCCCTTCTTCTTTAAGCTTTAAAGTCATTATAATTTCAGAACTCCAAAAAACATCTCCTTGAGGATTATCTTTTTCAGAAATCAGTCTGTTTGCAAGACCCGTAGTTTTTGAAGCTTCAATATCAAAAACAGGTAGTACTTTTATTCCAGTCTCATTTTCGAAATCATTTAATATTTCTTCAGCTATATGCTGATCTACAGAAGTATAAACAACTACCTTTTTTTCTTCTTCAATATTTCTCTCTCCTGAACAACTTGATAAAAATAATAAGCTTATAAAAATAATGATAAGTGTTTTTTTCATATGGATCCCCCCAAAATATATTTAATCAAATTATATCATAAATTTAATATTTTTTTTAAATACTTTTTATATTTTTTTTGCTATATTTTTAAATAATGTGTATTATATTATTAAAGTAAATAAATGAATTAAATGTATTAATAATTAAAATATTTTTTTGAAGGAGATCTTATGTACTGTCAAAACTGTGGAAATAAGGTAAGTGAAGATTCTAAATTTTGTTCTATTTGTGGCACAAAATTAACTTCTAATCCAAGAAATGAAGAAGAAAACAATTCAAAAACCATAGAGTCATTTTCTTCTATTAATAAGGGCAATAAGGCTTTAATGGTTTTGAATGCTTCTTTAAAGGAGGGATTGTTGAAAAGTATAGGTTGCTACATTATTTTTTTTGATGATAGTATTATAGTTTTTAAACTTTCAAAAAAAATACAAAATGAAGAAACCAAAAAATTTCAAAAAAAGTTAAAAGAGTCCGGTACAGGTTTTTTTAAAGGTTCTGCCGCCATGATGACCTTTTGGAGCAACTTTGGAGATAGATTCTACAATATGACTCCTGAAGAAATTCTCTCTGAAGAAAAAGAAAATTTTCAAATACAAAATAATGACATCTCTAAAATTGAATTTAAACAGTCATTAACTATTGTTGATGAGGATAGTCAACATCAAAAAATGGGTGATATTAAAATTAAATATCTTAATGGAGAACTAAAATTCCAACACAAGTATAACGATTCTAATGGAAATATCAAAAAAGTTTTATCTTCACTGTTTAATAGAAATTTAAAATATAAAGGCAAAAATTCTTCAATAGTCTTAGGAAACAAAGAAGGCTTCAGGTAAATATCCCGAAGCCTTACTTTTTTATTTTTCTTACCATATATTGTATTTACTAATTTCATAATTTGTTTGAAGTTGATTTCTTTTGTTAAATTCTATATTTCTGTATGCTAAAGTTCCTTCTATTAATCTTTTTAAGTTTTTCATTTTTAACCCTCCATTAATTTATTTAACTTATTTATTAATTATATTGATTTTTTCTGTCAATTTCTTTTACTTGTATATATAATAAATCAATTTAATTAATTTGTCAAGGATTTTTATTGATTTATTTAATGTATTTATTGATATAATTAATTTATTTATTAATTATATTGATTACAACAAAAGACAAGGCGTAATTTGCCTTGTCTCTAATATTTATTGATTATACTATTGGTTTTCACTGTGGTCAAAATAATTAAAATCAATAGAAAAAATCTTTCTTGGCCGTCCAGTCTTTTTTGGACTTTCATGGGCAACCACCTCTGCATATCCCCCATCTAGGATTTTATTGAGAATACGTCGAGCACTACGAGGACTAATATCTAATGAACTCGCGAACTCTTCTGCACTGAACCGTCTATTATTTGTAGTGCGGATTAAAGATTCAATTTTCCCTACATAGGCGGTACTTAGACCTAAATTTTCTGCAATCTTTTTTATCTTATTGTCAGTTTCTTGAAGCTGATAACTGAGGGTACGTTGTCCTTCTCTAAAGGGACCAGTTAGACACCCGTCAATTTCCATTTTATAAAGACAAGCTCCTTTGTAACTCATAGCACGATTCAAGGCCATCCGAGCGTTCATTTCTGCCCGATATACTGTGTGACCGTAGCCAAGTCCACCAGAAAAATTTTCAGTTATCTTTGAGAGCATATTAAGAACTTCTGAAGGCATCTTTTCAGTTTCAACAACTCCTCTAGTTGTAAATATCATAAATTCGACCTGACCTTGAGGAAATAGCGACCCAAAAACTTTATTAGCCAGCTCTATTAAACCATGCTCAAAACGATTTCGTAGTTTTAAAAATTGATAATCAATACATTCATCACAGTGAAGTTTGAATATCATCACGGTAACCTGTGAAGAACGTTGATTATTAGCATCACCTATATAAATAGCTTTAAGAAGATGTTCTTTTACTAGATATTGAGTGGGATGAATTCTATAAGTACAAATACCTTTTTCTTTAAGTATTCTATATGTAGTAGATAGTCCTGTAATCGCTACATCCGTATTTTTGTTTAAAGCAAGTTTGGCATGTTTTTCAGCTAAACCCTCGTAAGTTTCCTCAGGATCAAAATCTATAATCTTGATTCTTTTGAAATCTATACCCAACTCATCTCCTATTTCCAGAACATCGGAAAGATTAATGGTATCAATGCTCATTCTATTATAAGGTAAGTCTTTATCTTTCATGTCCCAAAGTATTCTTGCTAGACTAGTACCTATCATAGGAATATAAAGGGCCGGTTTAGTTATGATTCCAGAACGAACAGCTGTTCTATATGGAATATTTCCAGTATATAAAAGTACATCTGTTTCATTTTGTAATTTTTTTGTCAATTCAACGGTTTCATCTTTGCTTTTGTACACTCCTAAAACGAGTTCTAGGTTTTCTTTTATGCCTTCAGCAACATCTTTGACAAGATCTATTGAATCTTGTGGTCCTATAACACCAATTTTTACCGTCATAAATTTCCCTTCTTAGTCTTGTATTTTTGTAATTTATCTAAATAAAAAATTCTAACTCTATTTTAATAAGATCTTATGAATAGAAAAATATCAAACAATAAGGTAGAAATTCTTATACAAAAAATTTTATCAATAAAATACTTTATGTGCAACAATAAATTTATTTTACTTTTAAATTTTAATTTAATTTAAAAAATACATTAGATAAATTTAAAATTTATCTAATGCTATAACTGTATCTAATAACACAGTAATTCCTTTTTCTATATCAATCCACTTTGTGTTTTCTTCAGGACAGTGACTTTTTCCTTCTATACTTGGAACAAATATCATACCTGATGGAATTTTATCAGCAAATGATTTAGCATCGTGACCAGCTCCACTAATCATTAGTTTATAATCAATTTTATTCTTTTTACAGCTATTCTTTATAATGTTTACCACATTTTTATCCATCATAGCCGTTGGTTTATCTATTATTTTATCAAATTCAAATTTTACATTAGAAATAGCTTTAGAAGTACTTATAATCTCAGAAATAGCTTTTTCTATATTATCATTATTTATATCTCTTAATTCAAGTATCATTTCAACCTTACCTGGAATTACATTTACTGCACCTGGAAAAACTTTTAAATTTCCAACTGTAGCTACCAAAGTCTCTCCTATTTCTTCAGTTATATCTCTAATTTTAACCATAAGTCTCGAGGATTCAAGTAATGCATCTTTTCTATTTTTCATTAATGTTGTGCCTGCATGATTAG
>JAABRS010000097.1 GCA_011390775.1 Clostridia bacterium
AAGTTGATGTGTTTTGACATTTCATCAACTACTTCTTCTACTGCTTTGTTACTGGAATCTATAACAACTGCATCTTCTGCCTTTTTTAATGGAGCTATTTCTCTGTTTGAATCATTATAGTCTCTATCTTTTATAGATTCAAATATATCTACATAATTAACTTCTAATCCTTTATCTTTAAGTTCTTTAAATCTTCTTTTTGCTCTTTCATCAACGGTGGCTGTCAGATAAAACTTATAGTCAGCATCAGGAAAAACTTTAGTCCCAATATCACGACCATCCATTATTATATTTTTATCCTGGGAGATTTTTTCTATTATTTCTTGAACAAAATCTCTTATAAAACCGTATTTAGAAAGATCTGATGTTTTCTTAGAAATCAAGTCGGTATTTATCAAATTTTCTACAGGACTTCCATTTAAATAAAACTCGTCTTTATAATTAATATTGATTTTAACCAACTCTTTTTTAATTAAGTTTTTATTTTTTATATCTATATTATTATTATGTAGATGTAATGCTATACTCCTGTATATTTTACCGGAACTTATATAAGTAAAATTAAATTTTTTGCTTAATTCTTTAGCTATTGTACTTTTCCCGGCGCCAGCTGGACCATCTATCGCTATAATCATTAAAACTCCTTAATCGATATCTTTCCTTAAATTTTTTGCTTCATTAAGATATATATTATATACATCCTTTAATTTAACATTATTTCTTAAAAAAATCAAAATTCTTATGCATTTTTTAAGACTTCCCTGCACTTTCATTTCCTGCATACATAATAAAGATACATCTGTGAAGCCTATTTCTCTTGCAAATTTAGCTGGATAAACTGCATCTACATCTTCTGTACATGTAAAAATTATAGATTCTACATCTTGAATTTTTATTGAGTTTTCTTTCATAACTTCATTAAGAAGCTCAATAGTATTTTTTCTTATATCTTCTACTGTATTCTCTTTTACTGTTGTTGCGCCTCTAATAGTATATCTATTCATAAAATCACCTTTAACATTATAATATAAAATTCAAATTAAAACAACATAAAATAAAACTATACCAATAATTCTCCTGAAAAAGCCTTCAATAAATAAAATAACCGGTATAATAACCGGCTATTTATTATATTTTTACTTGTTTTTATTATCAAAATCTTGATTGTATATGCTGTATTTCTCCCAAACATTTTCTAAAAGGTCGAAATACTTAACAATATCATCTTTCTCTCTCATACCTATATTAATTATAATTGAATTAATTAAGGCTAAAGGAGTTACTAAGGAATCAACAAATGTTGCCATGTTGCTTTTTCCTAATAATGACACATCTGACATTTTGTAAAAGGGTGATGATTCTGTATCTGTTATAGAAAGAATTTTAGCTTTTCTCTCTTTAGCAAAATTGACAGCGTCCAAAGTTTGTTTTGAATACCTTGGATAACTTAAACATATTAGCAAATCATCCTCTGATATTCTTACCATCTGTTCAAATATTGAAAAGGATCCTACGTTAATTACCTTTACATTGTCTAGTATTACATCAAGATAAAATCCAAGATAAAGAGCTAGTGTGTGTGACACTCTCATACCGATTATATAAATTTTATCAGCATTGAAAATCAAATCAGTTGCTTCATCAAGCTTCTCTTGGCTAAGATTATCAGCTAAATTTTTTAAACTTGATATTTCATTTTTCAATACTTTTTTAACGAACTCCTCTGAATCGTCGGAATCATCATCTAGACTCAATCTTTGAACCGTTGTTAATTTATTTTTAATCATTACCTGTAGAGATTTTTGTAATTCCGGAAACCCGGAAAATCCCAGTGCTGTTGCAAATCTAACAACCGTAGATTCACTTACATCTACTGTATTTCCTATTTTTGCAGCAGTCATAAAAGCTGCCTTATCGTAGTGATCAACGATAAACTGTCCGATTAATTTCTGTCCTTTGCTAAATTCATGAAAATGTTCTTTTATAACTTCAATTAGGTCGTCACTTCTGTCAACGTTCATATCATCATCCTTTATACTAGTTTTAGACCCTCCTGAAATGCTTTTTTATTGATTTCTTCTGTTCCTGGAGGTATTCTATTAAGAATTGCCTCCTGTAGAGATTTTTCATCAATAATACTTGATATACTGCATATTGCCCCAAGGGATACTATATTTGCAACCATTGGTTTTTTAAGTTTATCATAAGCGGTACTTAAAATTGGCAATCTGTATATTTTTGCTTCAAGAGTTTCATCTATTTCAATTTTTTCATCTACTACCAGTATACCATCTTTTTTCAAAGAATCAATATATTCATTATAAGATTCTTGAGTTAATGAAAGAAGTAAATCACATTTTTCTACCTTAGGAAAATTTATTTCTCCATCGCTAATTATAACTTCTGCTTTACTTGCTCCACCTCTTGCTTCAGGACCGTATGATTGTGATTGAATAGCATTTTTTCCACTTATAATACCAGCATCTGCTAATATAATACCAGCTAATATTAAACCCTGTCCTCCAGAACCACTTAATCTAACTTCATATTTATTTGACATAATTACTACTCCTTTTCAAATAAGTCTATAATTTTATCATATCTTGCTGTGTATTCTTCTTCTTCAGAATTATGGAATTCACCTATTAACATTTTACCTTCAGCTAATTCCGGCTTTTTCTTAGCAATTCTTATATCAATAGTATCTTCCTTAAGTGATTTCATCATATCTACAGCATTTCCTTTTTTATTTTTACGTCCGTAGTATGTTGGGCAAACACTTATACCTTCTATAAAAGAAAAACCTTTGTTATCCAGTCCATTTTCAATTAACTTTTCGATAATTCTTGCATGATATGCTGTAGATCTTGCTACATAAGTTGCTCCAGCTGCTTTCGCTAAATCGCATAAGTCGAAAGTTTTATCAATATTACCATATGGTGCTGTAGTTCCATAATCATTTGTAGGTGTAGTTGGAGAATACTGACCACCGGTCATACCGTAAATATTATTGTTAAATACTATGGTAGTTAAATCAATATTTCTTCTACAGGCATGTATAAGATGATTTCCACCTATAGCAGCTGCATCTCCATCTCCGGTAATTACTATTACATGTAAATCAGGTTGAGACATTTTAATACCTGTTGCAAAGGCTAAAGCTCTTCCGTGAGTCGTATGCAATGTATTGAAATTCATATACCCAGGAGCTCTTGATGAACAACCTATACCTGAAACTACAACAACCTTATCTCTATCTAAACCTTTATTGCTTACTGCCCTTGCTATTGCATGCATTAATATACCGTGTCCGCAACCCGGGCACCATATGTGAGGTAATTTATCTTCTCTAAAATTATCTTTTACGACATTACTTACTTTCATCTTATAGCCTCCTTTACAAAGTTGGTTAATTCTGTAGGAGTAATTAAGTGTCCATTAATTTTTCCGTAAAAATCCACCTTACACTTATCACTTGATACTCTTTTTACTTCATTTACATACTGTCCTAAGTTCATTTCTGCAACTATTATATTTTTAACATTTTCTGAAATTTCTTTAACTTTTTCATCTGCAAAAGGCCATATTGTAATAGGTCTATATAATCCTGCTTTTATTCCTTCACTTCGAAGCTTATCTACTGATTCTTTAGCACTTCTTGAAGTAGATCCAAAAGCTACAAATGCTACCTCTGCATCATCCATTTTGTATTCTTCATATTTTATTATATCTTTTTTATTCTTTTCAATCTTATTCAATAATCTTCTAATTTGAGTATCAGCTATTTCTGAATTATTACTAGGGAATCCAAATTGATCATGCACTAACCCAGTTACATGGTATCTGTATCCACTACCAAAATCCGCCATAGGTGGTACTAAATCTTCTGTGTTTTCATATGCTAAATATTCATCTTTAGGACAAGTTGGTTTCTTTCTATCAAATACTTCTTTGCCTTTAACAGAGTCAAAATCAACTTTCTCTCTCATATGAGCTATTACTTCATCTAAAAGCAAAATAACCGGTGTTCTGTATTTTTCAGCATTGTTAAATGCATCTATAGTTACTTCATATATTTCCTGTACAGAGTTAGGATATAAAGCTATTACCGGGTGATCTCCGTGAGTTCCCCACTTAGCCTGCATTATATCTCCTTGAGCTGGAGAAGTTGGTAATCCAGTACTAGGTCCTCCTCTTTGTACATTAACTACAACACAAGGTATTTCTGCAATACATCCGTATCCTAAATTTTCCTGCTTTAATGAAAATCCTGGACCACTTGTTGCAGTCATAGCCTTTTTACCTGTAAGGGCACCACCTAATGTAGCTGCCATTCCTGCTATTTCATCTTCCATTTGTATAAATCTTCCGCCAATTCTCGGAAGTTTTTGAGCTGATAATTCAGCTATTTCCGTTGATGGAGTTATTGGATAACCTGCAAAGAAATTCATTCCAGCAGCCAATGCTCCTTCAACACATGCTTCATTACCTTGTAGTAATTTAATATTCTTTTCCATTATTCTTCGTCACCTCCGAGAAATATTGCAAAATCTGGACATAAGATTTCACACTGTCTACACTGTATACATTTGTCTTCAGCTTTGATATCAATTTTTCCATCTTTTAATTGTAATACATCTTTGGGACAAAATTCTACACAAATCCCACAACCTTTACACCAATCTTTATTTATATGCAATTTTTGGGATGCACTCATAAATGCTACCTCCTAATATTATTTTCACAAGTAATAATAACAGAGTTGAAAACGTTATGCAAGAAATTATTCACGTAAAATCTTAATTGAAGGATTGCTTTCAATTGTTGCAATTTGAAGGCTAAAAAATTGATATAACCACTTTTAAACAAAAAAAATGCATGAAAGAAAAGTTATATATCATGCATTCTTTTGAATTATAAAAACTTCAGGTGGGTAATTATTTACATTTATTAGTTTTAAATTCATGATTGAAAATTTTTTTGAATTTATTTTTTCCAAATATTTGAAAATTTGATTGCGTTCTTTACTTTTATCTTGGCCTGTATATGCTACTATTACTACTATTCCCTTTTTATTTAATAACTTCAAAACTTTTTCTAAAGAAATAATAGTTTCCTCAGGATTTGTTTTAATCTTAGAAGGGCTTTTGGGCAGATACCCTAAATTGTAAATCGCGAAATCTATTTTTTCTAATATATAATGATTTATATTACTATGACTGTCTTGAATCAGCTTGAAATTGCTGTAACTGCATTTTTCATCCAAAAGCTTCTTTGTTCTTTTAATTGCTTCCTCCTGTATATCAAATGAAAATAAAAAACCTTTTCCTTGCAAGGTATTGCATAAATATAAACTGTCAAATCCATTGCCGGAAGTACAATCTACAACTACTGATTCTTCTTTAATGTAATTTTCTATTAAAAAATGGCTTAATTCTACAAAATTAAAAAAATTCATTTTTTACAGAGACTTTAAATAATCAATTTCCTTCTTAGTTAAATATCTCCAGTTACCCTCCTTTAAATTTCCAAGTACAAGTTTCCCTACTGCAATTCTTTTAAGAGTAATAACATCTGCCCCGACAGTTTCGAACATTTTTCTTATCTGTCGGTTTCTTCCTTCATTTATAGAAACATACATATCTGTATTACCTTTATTTTTACCAATTACTTCAATTTTTGATTTGTTGGTCTTATATCCATCTATTTCCACTCCATTAGACAGGAGTTGTATTTCTTTGCTATTAAGGAGTTTATTTACCTTTACAAAATACTTTTTAAATACTTCATGTTTAGGATGAGTTAATTTATAAGTTAAATCACCATCGTTTGTTAAAATTATCAGACCTTTAGAATCGTAATCTAATCTTCCTACAGGATAAATCCTTTCTTTTACATCAACCATATCAACAGCGGTTTTTCTATCAAACTGGTCATCAACAGAAGTAATTACTTCAACGGGTTTGTTTAGCATTACATATACTGTTTTTTCTTCCAGTTTAATTTCCTTACCTGAAACTGTAACCTTATCCTTACCAACATCAACTCTGAAGCCAGGATTTTTTTCTACATTATTATTGACCTTTACTGTTCCTTGAAATATTAATTCATCTGCTTTTCTTCTTGATGTATAACCACTGTGGCTAATATATTTATTCAGTCTCATTACTTTCACCCTCTTCCTTTTCTTTTTCCAAACTTCTTAAATCCTCATCATAAGGGAGTTTTGGAAGCTCATCTAAAGATTTTAATCCAAAATAAGATAGAAAATCTTTAGTAGTACCGTATAATAAAGGATTCCCCGGCTTATCCAACTTATCGACAACCTCTATCAGGCTTCTATCTTTAAGAGCATTAATTATATAGCTGGATTTAATTCCTCTAATTTGTTCAATTTCAATTTTTGTTATTGGTTGTTTATATGCAATTATAGAGAGAGTCTCCATCGCTGCATCGGAAAGTCCTCTATGGGTATTTGGCTTGTATAGTGATGATATATATTTGTAGTTTTTATCTTTAGTTTTTAGTTGATAACTATCTCCGAAATTTTTCAAAATAATACCCCTATCTTCATTTTCGTAATCTAAAATAAGGGAATTAATAGCATCTTCTATTTTTTCTTTGCTTATTTGCAAAATATCCATTATATCTTTAATATCAAGGGGATCACCCCAGATGAACAGCATACTTTCAACTGCACTTTTTATTTCTGTATTATTCATAGTCACCTCTCTACTTGCTTATTAAATATATATCTTCAAAAAGGTTGTCCTGTATTATTTTAATTTTACTATCTCTAGACATTTCTAAAATGCTTAAAAATATAGCAATAATAAAACCTTTATTAAAATCTATTCTAAATATTTCAATTAAACTTACCTTGGATTTTTTCTTTAATGTATTTTTTATTATTTGAATACATTTAGTTACACTGTATTCATCATATCTTATGTTGAACTTAGGTGATTCTCTTCCAATTTCAATTTTTCTACGTTTTAATAAAGAGTTAATTGAATTAAGTAAATCATATACATTGATTTCTTCAAACAAAATCTGTTCGTTGAATTTAAAATCGTATTCAACCTCTTCTTTAGGTTTTGGAAGAAATTTAAATTCCTCTTCTTCTCTATCTCTAAATTCTTCACTTACATTTTTAAATAGTTTATACTCAATCAATCTATTAACTAAATCCTGTCGAGGATCATCTTCTTCATTTTCAGCAAAAGTAGGAAGAAGCATACGGGATTTAATTTCTATTAGAGTGGATGCCATTAAAATAAATTCACTTGTTACATCCATGCTGTATTCAGTCATTTTATC
>JAABRS010000098.1 GCA_011390775.1 Clostridia bacterium
CTCCCGGCTTTGCAAGATCAATTCTTACATCCTTAATATGTTCATCTTCCAGGATTAGTTTTTCAACTTCTGATTTATTTACATATAAAGTATGACCTTCGATTCTTGATTCATTAGAAAATTGAATATCAGTTATAACAATACTTCCTAATTCTAATTTCATGATTCACCTCCGTAATTTTGTATAATAAACTTAACTAAGTTTATTAATAACATTTTCAATCAAACTTAAATCTATTTCCATAAAATCCTTTTCTATATCTTTTGAGTATTCTTTTTTAATTTCTGAAAATTTATCAGCAGTTTCTATACTCTTTTCAATTATAGCTAGGGATTTCATATCTAAATTATTGGAAACACCATCTATCAATATAGTTTTAAAAGGTGTTTCATTGGGTTTAACGCTACCGGATAAAGGATGTGTTAGTAGTTTGTGTCCTTTGTGTACATAATCTCTTACAAGATTTAAAATCTCTTTATATGAAATTTTTTTGTATACTACTTCTAAATCTGCTTTATAAGTAGAGAAAACAAGGGAATTATTAGTTATAATTTTAACTTTCAAAGGGTCCTCCTAACAAAAAAAGGTAGCAAGTATATACTTGCTACCCTGTTATTAACCTGAGAGTTTCTCTATAATAGATTGCTCCTTCGGTGCTTACGCTTTTCAGAGTTTTGTCCACAAACGGTACATTTACCTGAGATCATCACTTTTTTAGTATTTTAAAAAGCTTATTCCTTCGGTGTCGTATCTCTACGAACTCTCCCGTATGTTTCATCCAATTATTAAATTACTTTGATAATATATTAACTATATTTAAAAGTCAACCCTTTTTTCAAAAAAATTATAATTTTTTAAAAATAAATAATTTTTTCTGAGATTTTACTGAGTAATTAGTTATGAAATAATTTGAAATACTATGATATAATTAAATATATTATATTTAAAATAATTTTAATATTAAAATTATTATTAATACATAAGGAGGGTCCAATGCCAGAAAACAATAAAATGAAAAACCTTGTGAATTACGTCAAAGGCTTATATGAGAAAAAAGATGGTAAAGAACTTTACTTAAAATACAGAAAAGATATAGAGAGGATAGCTCCTCAAGAAGCTTTTGAGGTATTAAATATTTTACTTAAAGGGAGTATTGGAAGTAAGTCAAGATATAACTGAAATAAAGAATCTAAAAGGAGAAAGAAGACTCCTTCAATGGAATAATCAAGATGAGTAGAATTTAAATATATATACTATAATAAAATTAAAAATGGAGGAATTAAATGAAAATATTAGTTTTAACAGGAAGTCCACATCAAAAAGGTACAACATCATATTTAGCAGACATGTTTTGTGAAGGAGCAAAAGAAGCAGGTCATGAAATCTACAGAGTTAATACTGCAAAAACTGATGTTAAACCTTGTTTAGGATGCGATTACTGTAGAAGGAATGATGGTGAGTGTGTCTACAGCGATGATATGAATAATATAGTTCCATATTTATTAGAAGCCGATGGAATTGTATTTGTAAGTCCTTTATATTACTTTGGAATGACAGCTCAAATAAAAAGAGTAATTGATAGATTTTATGCTGTTAATTCTAAATTAAGAAGTAAATCAAAGAAGGCTTTTTTAATATCTGCAGGTTCAGATGAAGATGCTTGGGCTATGGATGGAATAAAGGCACATTTTCAAAGTATGTGTAAATATCTTAAATGGGAACCATCGGGTAATTTATTAGTGCTAGGAGCAGCAAAAAGAGAAGATGTTGAAGGAACATTGTATTCTAGAGAAGCTAAAGTTTTAGGTATGGAATCTTTTGGTTACTAATGAGATTTAAATTTTAGTTATAATTTTAAAATATTAGGGTAACATTATTAAATGAAGGAGTGATTATGTGGAATATAAAAAATTTGGTAATAAATACGTACTTAGAATGGATAAAGGTGAAGAAGTAGTAGAAACATTAAAAAAATTCTGTGAAAAAGAGAATATAAAATTAGGTTGGTTGAAAGGTCTAGGAGCAGTTAATAAAGCTACCATTGGATTATTTGAAACTAAAATCAAAGAATATCATTCAGTAAATTTAGAAGGTGATTTTGAAATAACGAGTTTACTTGGAAATATTTCAAGAATGGATGGAGAAGTCTATTTACATCTCCATGTAAATTTAGCTGATGAAAAATACAATACACAAGGTGGTCATTTAAGTAAGGCGGTTATTAGTGCTACAGGAGAATTCATAATTGAAGAAATTGACGGAGAAGTTGGCAGAGAGTTCAACGATGAAGTAGGTTTAAACCTATATAAATTTGAATAGATTTAAAGCAGGACGAAAATGTCCTGCTTTTTTCTATAATTTTGCTAAAGCTTGTTCAAAATCATTAATTATATCATCTATATCATCAAGGCCTGCAGACAATCTAAGCAACCCTTTTGATATATTTGCTTTTTTTAATTCCTCAGCAGTTAAAGCTCTATGTGAAGTTTTTGCAGGGTAAGATAATGTTGTTGTTACGCCTGCTAAACTTGGGACTAATTTAACTTTATCCAAATGTCTAATTAGGTCGAAAGCTCCTTTTTCACCATTTTTTAATTCGAAACTGAGCATACCTCCAAAAAGATTTTTGTCAAAAACATTCTTGCTTAAATTATTGTATTTAGAAGATTTTAAACCAGGATAGTAAACATTAGAAACTTCATCTTTGCTTAATAGATACTCAGCAAGTTTCATAGCATTCATTGAATGTTCTCTTACTCGCAACTCTAAAGTCCTCAAACTTCTAGTCAATAACCAGGCATCTGAAGGACTCATCATAGGTCCGTATAGAGTTCCAAGTCTTTCTATTTTATCAATTATTTCTCTACTTGAAACAACTACTCCGGCGGTTACGTCGCTGTGGCCGCAAATGTATTTAGTGGCACTGTGAACAACTATATCAGCTCCTAAATCTAAAGGACGACATATGACAGGGGAAGCAAAAGTATTATCTATTATCACAATAGCTCCGTGATTATGAGCAGTTTTGGAAATTGACTTTATATCTGCAACTTCCATCATAGGATTAGAAATAGTTTCTATATAGACAAATTTTGTATTAGATTTAAATAAATTATTAATGTCCGTCGAAGTATCAGCAAAGGTTACATCTATATTGAATTTTTTCAATTCTTCTTTTAAGAAAATATAGGTCCCACCGTATAACACATTAGATGCAATAATATGATCTCCTGATTTTATCTGAGATAGAATTGAAAGTGTAATTGCAGCCATACCTGAAGAAAAAACTGCAGCAGCTTCTCCAGACTCAATTGAACTCATTATTTCTTTCAATAATTCATGGTTTGGATTACCATTTCTTGAGTAAATATATCCCGATGATTCTCCGCTGTATACCTTATCTAAAGATTCAACATCATCAAAAACAAAAGCAGAGCTCATAGTAATCGAAGGGGATTTAGGACTAGATACAGACTTTGCTCCCTTCTCCCCAAGATGGGTTAGTTTGGTACTTAATTTATCATTCACTTATAAAACCTCCTTAAAATTAAACTTATAAAGTAAGTATATTACAATAAAAATTAACCTACAAGAAATATATACAATAATAAAGTAAATATTAATTTCCATTTTTATATACTGGTAATTTAGCACATCAAATAATATAATATAATTATAAATTGTTAAGGAGATAAAAAATTGAAAAAAATCAATACAGTATATTTTAGTCCAACGGGTACAACCAAAAGGGTAATAAAATCAATTTCTATGGAACTAGGGAACATAGATAAAGAATATGATATAACTCTTGAAAAGAACAGAAGAGACTTAATAGAATTTAATGATGATGACCTGGTCATATTTGGAGTACCGGTGTACTCAGGAAGAGTACCTGATTTAATATTAGAATACTTTAATAAAATAAAGGGTTACTATACAAAGGCAGTTTTTGTTGTAGTATATGGAAATAGAGACTATGACGATGCATTACTTGAACTAAAGGATATATTTGAAAGCAAGGGTTTTGAAACTATAGCATCAGCTGCATTTATAGGAGAACATTCATATACAGAAAAAGTTGCTGAGAATCGTCCGGATGAAGAAGATATAAAAACAGCTTTAAATTTTGGTGCTTTGATTAAAGATAAAATCATTAGTGATGATATAAAACCACTAAAGATAAAAGGCAATTATCCATACAGAGAGAAAAAAACTGGAGATCAGATAATACCTGAAACTAAGGATTCCTGCATAAAGTGCGGTATATGTGCTGAAAATTGCCCAACAGAAGCAATCGATTTTAATGATTATTATTCAATTAATAAAGATAAATGCATTAGATGCTGCAGCTGTATAAAAAAATGTCCAACTAATGCAAAGAATTTTAATGATGATAAAATAGATAAAATGAAAAAATATCTTATTGATAATTTCGGTGAAGAAAGAAAAGAACCAGTTCTATTCATTTAATATAAGAGGTGACTTATGCAAACACAAAAAAGATTAACAGAGGCTTATGATAATGCTAGAATTGAATATTTTGATGAAAATTCCAAGTATGTTTTTATGAGTGATGCCCATAGAGGAAATGGAAGCCATTCAGATGAATTTACAAAAAATAGAAATATATTTATTCATGCCTTAAAACATTACAATAAAAATGGATTTACATATGTAGAAGTAGGAGATGGAGATGAATTATGGGAGCATCCGAAAGCTTGGCATATAAAAAATGCTCATTACGAAGTTTTCGAACAAATCAGAAGCTTATATAAGGATGATAGATTTATTATGCTTTACGGTAATCATAATATATATCTTAAAAATCCCGAATATGTAAAAAAACACTACTATTCATATTTCAATAGCTATACTAAGAAAACAAAGGAGTTTCTTTACGGAATAAAACCTGAAGAAGCATTACTACTAAAAAATAAAAATACCGGCCAAGAGATATTAGTAGTCCACGGACATCAAGGAGATTTTTCCAACGACCACTTATGGTATTTAACCATGCTTTCTTTAAAGTATTTTTGGAGATACCTTCATGCCTTCGGCATAAAAAATCCTGCAAGTCCTATTAAAAATACAATCAAAAGACATAGGATAGAAAATAATATTACAAAATGGATAAAAGAACATAATAAAATGGTAATATGCGGGCATACACATAGGTTTAAATATCCAAGGGAGGATGAATACCCATACTTTAATACAGGGTGCTGCATTTATCCAACTACTATTACAGCTATTGAATTAGAAGAAGGGATCGTTAAAATTGTTAGATGGAAGGTAAAAACAAATGAAGTCGGGAATCTATATGTAGATAGAAAAATAATTAGAGGACCGGATCCAGTATCGAAATTTGATTTTAGAAAAAAAGGAGTCTAAATGTTTAAATATCTTATCAATCATGAAAAGCAAATACTAAAAATACTTGAATCAAGGAATTTAGAAAATTTAGAAGAAGTAAAAAAAGACCATTTAATCAAGATAAGTTTTATGCAGCATGAGAGATTGATTCACTTAATTGTAACTGCTGTAATAGGATTAATTTTGATTATGATTTTTATGGCCGCTGTATTTACTGAAAATTACATGCTTTACATGACAACTGTAGTAATTATAGTTATAGAAATTTTCTATATTAGACATTATTACTTAATGGAAAATGGAGTACAAAGAATGTATAAGCTTTACGATAGGCTAAGAGAAAAAGAAAATCAACTATCCAGCTAGGTAGTTGATTTTCTTTTATATATTTTAACTTACATAGGATAATTACTGTCAATTGAACAGGTTTAAATGTATATTTTACAGAAATTCGGATATATAAAATAGTGAAGATTATTATAGGAGGAAACTATGGCCAACAATATTAGTAGCAAGACACTAGAAAAATTATTAAAAGATCAGCAGGATGAAATTACAGCTCATTATCTATACCACAAAATCGCTGATTTTGTTAAAGATGAAGAAAACAAAGAGATTGTGCGTGCTGTAGCTGAAGATGAGCTTAAACACTATAATCAGTTAAAAGAAATTACTAAAAAAGAACTTAAACCGGAAAAATTCAAAATATTTTTGTTTTATTGGATTACTAAAATATTTGGTATAACTTTTGGGATTAAACTTCTTGAAAGAAGTGAAACTCAAGCAATTACGTCTTATCAAGAAAAACAAGAAGAAGATGTAAAGGGGCTTGAAGAAATAGTAAGAGATGAAGAGAGACACGAGGATGAGCTTATAAACATGATAAATGAAGACAGACTAAACTATATGGGCTCGGTGGTTCTAGGTCTAAATGATGCCTTAGTTGAGCTTACAGGGGCACTAGCAGGGTACACATTTGCCTTTCAGAATACTAGACTTATAGCTCTTACAGGTCTCATAACTGGGATAAGTGCTTCCTTTTCTATGGCAGCCAGTGAGTATTTAGCTAAAAAGCATGAAGAAGGACAGGATGCTGTCAAATCCTCAATTTATACAGGAATAGCCTATGTGTTTACAGTGGTGTTTTTAATACTACCCTTTTTATTAATAGGAAATCCTTTTGTAAGTCTTATTACTACTTTAGCTGTTGCAGTTTTAATAATATTTTTATTTAACTACTACATTTCAGTTGCAAAAGACTATAATTTCAAAAAAAGATTTGGTGAAATGGCAGCCATATCCTTAGGAGTTGCAGCAATATCATTTTTAATTGGTATTATAATCAAACAATTTATAGGAGTAGATATATAAAAAGGAGAATTTATGGATATTGAAGCTAAAAGTGTTAAAGAATATATTGAAAAACTACCAGAAGAAAGAAAAGAAGCAGTAGAGAAGTTAAGAAACATAGCCAATAAATCTTTACCTAAAGAAATTAAAGAAGAGCTATCTTATGGGATGATTGGATATGTTATCCCTCACAAAATATATCCAAAAGGATATCATGTAACTCCTGAAAAACCACTTCCTTTTATAAATATTGCATCACAGAAAAATCATATAGCACTATATCATATGGGAATATATATGTTTCCTGAGATATTAGAATGGTTTAAAGAAGAATACAGCAAGAGAGTGGACACAAAGCTGGATATGGGAAAAAGCTGTATAAGATTTAAAAACCCGGATAAAATCCCCTACGATTTATTAGAAGAATTATTTGGGAAAATAACAGTAGAAGAATATATTAAGAAATATGAAGGGATAATCTCTTAGCACCATAAATTGACTAAAAAATAACGAATAAAAACTTATTGTTCTTTTTTCAATATATTTACTTTGTATATTTTTAGGAGTATAATAAAATTAACAAATGAATAA
>JAABRS010000099.1 GCA_011390775.1 Clostridia bacterium
ATTAACTCTGAAAAAGCTACATACTACCCGAAATTTTTCAAAGCATTTGAAGGTGGATATGGAGAAGGGGATAAATTCATAGGTGTAACAGTTCCAAATCAGAGAAAAGTAGCTAAGAACTTTTACAAGGAAATATCATTAAAAGAAATCGAATATCTTCTAAAAGATGAAATACATGAGTACAGACAAACTTCCTTATTTATGCTTACTTATAAATATGAAGATTCAAAAAAAATTGAAAATAAGAAAAAAATAGTGGATTTTTACCTTAAAAATACTAAGTATATTAACAACTGGGATTTAGTAGATTCTACGGCATATAAAATACTTGGAGATTTTTTATTAAGTAGAGATAAGGATATATTACATGAGTTGTCAAAATCATCAAATCTTTGGGAGCAGAGAATTTCTATTATTTCCACACTTGCTTTTATAAAAGCAGGTGACTATAAAGAAACTATAAAAATTAGCGAAAGATTATTAAATCACAATCACGATTTAATTCATAAAGCGGTAGGATGGATGCTTAGAGAAGTGGGTAAAAAAAATTATGATACAGAATATAATTTTTTAAAAAAACAATACAAAAAAATGCCAAGAACTATGTTGAGATACAGTATTGAAAAGTTCGACGAAAAAGTTAGGCAGGATTTTTTGAAAGGTAGAATTTAAAATTTTACTAGTTCATCTAAATAATATATAATATAAAAGCAAATAAATAATTGGAGGTTGATTATGCAGTATAGAAAATTTGGAAAAACCGGAGAAAAAGTTTCAGCTTTAGGTTTTGGATGTATGAGATTTCAAACTAACAACAATGATCCAAAAGATATCAAAGAAGATTTAGCTATAGAACAGATTAGATATTCTATAGACAAAGGAGTTAATTATATAGATACAGCATATCCATATCATGGAAAAATGAGCGAACCAGTGGTTGGTAAAGCATTACAGGATGGATATAGAGAAAAAATTAAACTAGCAACCAAACTCCCTTCATGGCTTATAGAAAAAAGAGAAGACTTTGACACATACATGCAGGAGCAGTTAGATAAGCTCCAAACTGACTATTTAGATTTTTACTTAGTTCATGCTATCAACAAAGAAAGATGGGAAAATTTAAATAAACATAATTTATTCGACTTTTTAGATCAGATAAAAAAAGATGGAAGAGCTAAGCATGTAGGCTTTTCTTTCCACGATGAACTACCTTTATTTAAAGAAATAATAGATAGTTACGATTGGGATTTTTGTCAAATACAGTATAATTATTTAGACAAAGAATATCAGGCAGGAGAAGAAGGTCTTAACTATGCTGCAGATAAAGGTTTAGGAATAGTAGTTATGGAGCCTCTAAGAGGTGGTAAACTTACTAAAAAAGTACCTGAAGATATAAGCAGTATATTTGAAAATTCAGAAAGACAGTGGTCTCCAGCTCAATGGGGCTTCAAATTTGTCTGGAATAATCCTAAAGTACATGTAGTACTAAGTGGAATGAATAGAATGGACCATATAAATGAGAATCTTCAGACGGCTTCAGACACTACTCCGAATTCATTAAAAGCTGAGGATTTAGAAACACTTTCTAAGGCAGAAAAAATATATAACGAGAGAATAGTAGCAAATTGTACAGACTGTAAATACTGTATGCCTTGCCCTAATGGAGTCGATATACCTGCAAATATAGAAATGATTAACGAAGCATATATGTTTGACGATATAGAAGGTCATAAAGAATCCTATGCTAAATTTATAGAAGATGATAAAAAAGCATCCAACTGTATAGAATGTGGATTATGCGAACCTAAGTGTCCTCAACATATAAGTATTATGGCGGTAATGAAAAAAGTAGATAGAGAATTAGGATAAATAAAAATGGGGCTAATGATATGAGTCAGTTCATAAGCCCCATTTTTTATTTAGTATGAATAGGAAAGTTTCTTTTATACTTCAATTAGATTGTAATCAAGACTACCGATACCGATTTTTTCACCATGCATCAAAGTTTCTCTTCCTACTTCAAAAAGTTTTTCTCCTGAAGATTTTTGAAGCAAGTCTAAAGATGCTGCATCTAATGCTAGAGGATCAGTGGAAGCTATCACGCCAACATTATTGGCAATTATATCCATTTCATCTCCTATACAATCGCATTTTTTGGTTATATTTATTATAAAAGATATATATATATTGTCCTTATTTAATGAAGCAGCGTAAGCATACTCAGCTAATTTTTTTGTAAAATTATTGGTTTTCCAACTGTTGACTATTGCTCCTTCAGGACATACCGCCATACATCCTGCACAACCGATGCATTTGTTTCTTTTCAGAAAGGCTACTCCATCTTTTATAGATATAGCATTAACATCACAGTTTTCTACACATATTCCACAACCTATACATCTTGAAGTTTTAACTACCGGTGCTATTTCAGAATGCTGAGCTAATTTTCCACCACGAGATGCAAAACCCATAGCCAGTTGTTTTAAAGCTCCGCCAAATCCTGCAACTTCATGACCTTTGAAATGGCTCAAAACAATAAACTTATCGTAACTGTCATATTTTTTCCCGATTTTACAGCTTTTATAGTATTCTTTATTTATTTCTATTTCAGTATATTCATCGCCTATATCTCCGTCTGCTATTACTATTGGTATTTGGTAAAATCCGTGTTCTTTAGCAAGTTTAATATGGCTATCTTTTGTTGTTCTTTCTCCTCTGTAGAGAACGTTGGTTTCTATATAAAAGGGTTCTGATTCTTTTGATTTAATATAATCTATAATTTGATTATATGTATGAGCAGGGGTAAAGGTTTTATTATCTTTTTCTCCAAAATGCACCTTTAAAGGCATCTTTTTATTAAATTTATAATTCTCTTCTTTTACAATGATATCTAGAAGTTCCTTAGCAAAACTTCCAAGCTGGTCATATTTTTTAGTTGATGTTCTTTTGAAATATACCTTTGACATAAAATCTCCTTTTTTTGTTAATAATTACATATTCTATCATAAAGAAAACTTTGTGCAAATTATTTATGTTTAGACTTAAAAGTAAACAAGTAGAATCCTAAAAACATAACAATGCTAACTAGTAAAAAAGTAAAAGTATATCCAAATCCCTCTATAAAAATACTGCCCATAATAGGTAGAATAACGACTAAAATATTTAAAGTTCCTCTTACACCTAGATAAACAGTTCTTTTATCTTCCGGTGCTATATCTAATAAATATGAATCAAAACCTATTCGCCTTCCACTTATAACGAAACCCACTAATAAAAACACAAAACTGTAAGCTTCAGGACCTAAATTTGAAAGGATTAAAGCGGATATAGGAATCAAGCCTCCGGTAAATATACAAACTTTGATTACAGATTTAGAGCCAAATCTTCTGGCAAGATAACCCCATAGAAAATTAGAAAAGACAGTACCACTGATCTGAAATAGAAGGTACCTTCCTATATAACTTTGGTCTATATTAAAGGTATCTCTTGCAAATACCATATAGAAAGGTAAAATCATTAAACTAAAACTTGCCATATTTTCTACTAAGATAAAATTAGAATAGTTCAAATCGTTTTTTAGTAAATCGGGGATTTCTCTCATATAATTAACTAAAGTATCTCCTTCTTTTTTTACTACAATAGAAGGAGGTTCTTTAATAAACCAAAAGCCTAAAGAGGCAATTACAAGACCTACAAATCCTATAAAAAGCAGAAAAACATAGTTCATAGGATATTCTAAATTTCCTAGTGAAAAAACTCTATTTACAATTATACCACCGGCGAAAGCAGCGGTACTTCCTATAAATTGTTTAGAAGAATAAAGAGTGCCTCTATCTTTACTGGAAAAAAGCTTTCCTATTAACTCTGAATAGGATAATCCGGCAAATCCTCCACTTATAGAAAACATTAGTATCAAAAAGAAAAAACTAATAACAACAATATTTGGACTATCTAATGCAAACAAATATACAAATAAGGCCATACCTAAAAATGATAGAGCTCTTAGATAAATACCTATTAACAAGAATTTTTTCTTAAATTCATATTTTTTCATATAGTGGCTAAAAACCGCATTGAACAATAAAGGAGCCCCCAGCATGATTGAATAAAGCAATCCAAATATAATTTTATATTCAGTTAAACTATCAACAAGGGAAGGAAAAACCGTGTTAAAATCTATCATAGACATAGTTAAGGATAAAAACAAACCGTGCCAGAGAAAGTAAAAATAGAAAATTTTACTATTTGTATTATTCATAGTTATACCTCCTTAGGGTATGATTATAATATTAGATTATACTCTTTAATAAAAGATTTCAATAGTATTACGCAAATGTTACATATTTTAAAGGGGACGGAACTTGACTTTTTTACCGAGTTGATGTATAGTTACAATAGTTAATAGAAAAGGTGATGAATATGAGTAGAGAAGCTAGAGAAAAAAGTAGCTTTGGTACCTACTACATTAAACAAATTGGCTCACCTGATGTTAACTTATTTGATGATGATATAGAAAGAGAAAAATTCATAGATATATTAAAAAAAGCAAAAAATAAATTCGATTTTAAATTATATGCTTACTGTATAGATGGAAGCGACTCGTATGAATTAGTTATATTTGATAATGGTAGTGATATATCAAATATAATGAAAAGCATCAATATATCATACTCAATATACAAAAAAACATCAGGAAAGCTTTTTAAAGATAGGTATAAAAGCAAGATTATTAAAGATTACTACGATCTACTTAATATTACCAAGGAGATACATTGTCTGGCAAAAGAAAGCAGATGGAACAGCTGCTGTGAATATACAGAAGAGAATAGAAAGACAAGTTTGTTGGATATAGAAGATGTACTTAGAGTTTTCAACTACAAGGATATGGATTCTATAGATGCATATAAAAATTATCTCAATGCGGAGATATCTGAAGAAGAAATTTTATGCGATAAAGATATAGTTTTATGCGACAATATTAGAGAGTGTATCAGGACAAAAAAAGAAGCTGAGATAAAGTTAGATACTATACTTAATAAAAAAGGTTATACTTTTAAAGATTTAATTAAAAACAAGGAAGAAAGAAATAAAATGATAAAGCATTTTAGAAAAAATTCCACATTAAGTCTTAAAGAAATAGGAAACATTTTTGGAGGACTCAGCGAATCATCAATTTGTAAGATATTAAGTAAATAGTGCCACAGAGTGGCATTTAAATTTAAAGCTACATTCAAGTAGCGTCACGAAACTAAAAATAGAGGTGTTAATATGGGATTTGAATTGAATTTTGATTCAAGTAGTTTAAAAAGTAATACTAAAAAAATTGAAGAAAATGTAATCTACGATGTA
Organism: Clostridia bacterium; assembly: GCA_011390775.1. GTDB lineage: Bacteria > Bacillota > Clostridia > Tissierellales > Dethiosulfatibacteraceae > UBA8670. The sequence continues at coordinate 5,350 of JAABRS010000099.1, forward strand.
CTTATAATAGGAGCAGGGCCTGCAGGGCTAAACAGTGCTCTATATGCAACACGTAATGGATTAAATGCAGGATTAATAGCCGATAAATACGGCGGACAGGTGTTGGATACATCCTCAGTGGAAAACTATTTAGGATATGAATCTATACCAGGAGAAGATCTAGTAGGTGCATTTAGAGAACATGTAGAAAAATACGAGATTCCTATAAAAAAAGACAGTAGAGTTGAAAAAGTCGAAAAGAAAGAAAATAGATTTTTCTTATCTATGTCTGATGGAACAGAGCTAAAATCTAAAACACTGATAATAGCTACAGGAAGTAAACCAAGGAAATTAAATGTGCCAGGAGAAGAGAAATTTTCTGGAAAAGGAGTAGCTTACTGTGCCATATGCGACGGGCCACTGTTTCAAGGCAGAGATGTAGTTATTGCCGGCGGAGGAAATTCAGCTGTTGAAGCAGCTATAGATATAGCAAAAATTGCCAATAAGGTTTATCTAGTACAAAGAAGCGTACTGAGAGCTGAACAGGCTTTAGTAGATAAATTAGAAACTTTAAACAATGTAGAAATTCGCTTAGGTACTCAGGTAAAAGAAATATATGGAGAGAAACTTGTAAAAGGAATAAAAGTATATAATAAAGTAGAAGATAAAGAATTTGATATAAAAGCAGATGGAATATTTGTTGAAATAGGTTCTGTACCAAACAGCGGACCATTTAAGGATTTAGTTGAAACCTTACCTAACGGTGAGATTGTAATAGATTGTTCATGTAACACAAGTGTACCAGGACTATTTGCAGCAGGAGATGTAACAACTGTACCTTATAAGCAAATATCGATTTCAAGCGGTGAAGGTGCAAAAGCAGCCCTAAGTGCAAATGCATATATAAATAAACTAAAATAATAGGAGGATACAAAAAATGGCATTACTTAATGATGAAATTAGAACAAATTTAGTAGAAGTATTTGGTAAAATGAAAGAAGAGGTAACAATTGCTGTATTTACAAAGGAAGATGGATGTGAAACTTGCAAGGATACTCTAGACTTTATGAAAGAAATTGAAGAAGTTGGAGAAAAAATAAAATTAGAAGAATACGATATGGAGAAAGATAGCAAGAAAGCTGAAGAGTTTAATGTTGAAATGACTCCAAGTATAGTATTATTAGACAGTGAAGGTAAAGATAATGGAATCAAATTTTATGGAATTCCAGCAGGACATGAGATAAATTCATTAATCACAGGTATAATTGAAGTATCGGGATCTGGAGAAGATGTACCGTCAGCGCTTAAAGAAAGAATCGCTAAGATTAAAACACCAGTTGATATAAAGGTATTTGTAACTCTTGGATGCCCACATTGTCCTGGAGCAGTAGCAAAAGCTCATAAGCTTGCTTTAGAAAATCCAAACATAAGAGCTCAGATGATTGAAGCTCAAACATTCTCAGAATTATCTGATAAATACAACGTAAGTGGAGTACCAAAGATAATAATAAATGAAGATAACGACTTGGTAGGAAACCAACCTATAGAAAAATTCTTAGAAACAATAGAAAGTTTATAAGCCAATATTAACATATAATAAAAATCTCTCCGGATTTAAATCCGGAGAGATTTTTTAGTTTTAATATTCTTCTAAAACTTCCTGCATCAGCCATTTATCGAGATTTCCACCGCTGATTACAACAGCAATATTTCTACCTTCAAATTTTTCAGGATAATCAAGTAAAGCTGCTGCACCTATAGCTCCGGAAGGTTCAGAAACTATTTTTTCTTCGATTAATAAATTCCCTACAGCTTTTTTGATAGTAGATTCTTTGATTTCAAGAATTTCATCAATACAATCCTCAGCCATCTTATATGGTATTTCCCCTACTCCGCCTATTAAAGCATCGCATATAGTATCTGTAGATGGGTATTCTAGATAGCATGTATTATCTTCTAAAGATTTAATCATAGCAGGACAAGCTT
>JAABRS010000100.1 GCA_011390775.1 Clostridia bacterium
AGGCTACCCTGGCTGTAGGATCTTTTTCAAGTACGGCATCTAAAATACCATCTGATATTTGGTCACAAAGCTTATCAGGGTGACCTTCAGTAACAGATTCAGATGTAAACAACCATTTTCTCATTTTATTCCTCCTAGTGTGGTTAAAAATCTATACTAAAATTAAAAAAACTCTTCAAAAGAAGAGGTCAAATTCATACCGTCCTCATCTTTCGGATATACCGCGGGAATTAGCACCGTGTTTATACCGGATGCTGGGTTTCATAGGGCCCGTCCCTCAACCACTCTTGATAAGGTATTTATCGAATAAACTATAACACAATTAATAATCACTGTCAATTTCATTAGTAAAACTTTACAATATAGAAACTCCTACAGATATAGATAAAACTATAACCCCTGCAGCTAAAACACCTAAGGATATGAAAAATATAGATTTTCTGTAGCTTAGTTTTAAAAATGAAGCTACAGCAGAGGCTGTCCAAACTCCCGTAGTAGGAAGGGGTATAGCTACAAGCAAAAATAACCCAAAAAGTTCGTACTTTCTAACTTTTTGTGAACTTCTGTCTACTTTATTTACAATCATTGATGCAGGTCTTTGTAAAAAAGTGGATCTGGCTATCCATCTTATAATAGGACGGTAAAGTTTAAGTAAAAAAGGTACAGGTATTATATTCCCTATGACGCTAATAACAAAGGCATTGTAAGGACTAAGACCTATTGATATACCGTAGGGTATAGCACCTCTAAGTTCTGATATAGGTACCATAGATAAAATAAAAACGGATAATTCTTTTTGGATTAAGATTAGAAATTCAGACATTTTTTCTCCTTATTATTAAAAACTACAATCATTATACAATAAACAGTAACAATAATAAACCGATTAATTAAACTTAATATATAATTAATTGCTTGTAAATTTTTTAATTGATATAATGACGTAACATAAATTAATAGGAGTGACTTATGAAGAGAGTATTAGGAGTAATGAGAAAAGCCATTGAAGAACACAATATGATAGAAGAAGGTGATAGAGTAGCAGTAGGAGTCTCCGGTGGCAAAGATAGTATGCTATTACTGAAAGCATTAAGAAGATTTCAATCTTTCAGTCCATATAAATTTGACATATTGGCAGTGACAGTAGATTTAGGCTTTGAAACTCAGGGAATTGATAAACTTAAAAATTACTATGAAAGTAATGATATAAATTATGAAATCATCAAAACAAAAATTAGTCAAATAGTCTTTGATGTGAGAGAAGAGAGGAATCCCTGTGCCTTATGTTCAAAGATGAGAAAGGGAGCTATTAACAATAGACTAAATGAATTAGGTTACAATAAACTGGCGATGGGTCATCATGCAGATGATTTAGTTGAGACTTTATTTATGAGTATGTTTTTTGAAGGCAGATTAAAAACCTTTAAACCCGTGACATATTTATCTAGAAAAGAAATATATTCCATTAAGCCGTTTATATATATGAAGGAAAAACAGATAATTAATGAAATAGAAAAAAGTCAGATTCCTGTATTTAAAAGTCCCTGTCCACTGGATAAGGAAACTAAAAGAGAAGATATAAAAAATTTAATGAAGGATATATACAGAGATATTCCTGATGGTAGAGAAAGAATTATTACAGCTATCAAAAATTCTGATAAAGTTGAGCTTTGGTGAAAGGAGTTCTAAACATGAAAAGGAAAATATTATCAACGGTTTTAGCAGTGTTAGTATTATCAACGTTATTTGCTTACGGAGATATGCTGACTATTTACGAAGAATATGAAGAGAACTATATAAATAAAGGGGTTATACACCAGCAGTACGAGAGATATACGGATAAAGGAAAAGTAACCATAGATGTTTTGAAAATAACTCTTGATGAAAATAATTATATAAAACCTATTTATAATAAAGAAGGAATAATCAATAAAAAATCATTATCTCAATTAACATTAGATAATGAAGCGGTAGCAGGGATTAATGGTGACTTTTATTACACAGGCAGTCCTTCATACCCATACGGTGCTTTGATTGATGAGGGAAACATCATTTCTTCTCCTAACTCAAAAGGATATAATTACCCAACCTTTATAAAAAGAGGAGAAGACTATCTTATTGAGGTAATAGAAGACGGTATTAAATTAGAAACAGATAAAGGAGATACAATAGATATAGCTGCAGTAAATAAAATGGGAGCTTTTAATGAAGAGGCTATAATACTAAACAGTAATTGGGGAGAAAAATCTTTAGGTAAGTACAAGGACAGTAATCTTTTAGAAATCCTTGTATCTGAAGGAAGAGTAAGAGAAATTAGAGAAAACGGAGAGCCTTTCGATATTCCTGATGGGGATGGCTATGTGATAGTTACCAACGGACTAAATAAAGAAAATATCATTAATAAAATTGAAGAAACAACCAGGGTAGAAATTAAATACAACTTTGACTTGGAGAATATGGACTGGGGTTTAGGTGCTGTAAATTATCTGGTAAAAGAAGGAGGAATTTACAACATCAACAAAGACGTATCAGGAAGGCAGCCAAGATCTGCACTGGCAGTAAATAAAGAAAAAGACGAACTTTACTTCGTAGCAGTAGATGGTAGAAGCTCTAATTCTGTTGGATTTACTCAGGAAGAATTATCAGATTTCATATTAGAAATCGGTGGATATGAAGCAGTGAATCTAGATGGTGGTGGATCAACTACTTTAACAGCTGAAAGATATGAAAAAATTGAAGTTCTTAACACTCCTTCCGATGGTAGAGAAAGAAGTTTAGTATCCGGTCTTGGAGTATTTTCAAATTACGATAAAACAGACAAAAATATTGAATTTATGAAAGTTGGAGTTGATGACAAGTTTTATTTCTCTAATCAACAAATAAAACTCAATGCAATTGGATATAATAAATTCAACATTCCTGTAGAAATAGACAAAAAATACTTAAATGTTATATCAGATTTAAAAACTACAAGTAGTAAAGACATGATAATCTTCGAAGAATTCGGAAAAGCTGAAGTAAAGATAAGTTATGGTGAGCTTAAAGAAACAGAAGAAGAGATAAAGGTTGATATGGATAAATACTTTAACATGAGTAAGACTCTCTATGACTTGGGATTGTTCGATGGAGTAAGTACTACTGAATTTTCTCCAAATCTTGAAGGTAGCATGAACCGTCAGGAAGCCATGAAGATGATAGTATCCGCTTTAGGATGGGAACCTGTAGAACTAGAAAACAGTCCTTTCTCAGATGTATCAAATTGGGCAAAACCATTTGTAGATACAGCATATATGCGAGGGATAACTCTTGGTACCGCACCGGAACAAAATATTTTTGGAGCTAAAGATTCTGTAACTAAAATTCAGCTTCTGACATTTTACTTAAGAGCTTTAGGTTATGAAACAAATTATGCTTACAATAATGCAGAAAGACTTGGAGAGTTTACAGGTATTTCAGAAAATTTATCCGGTGAAAGTAAAAATCTAAAAAGATATGATCTTGTTGCAGTGACTTATGATACTTTGAAAACTACAAAAAAAGGTGAAGACCTTACTATCGCTGAAAAATTAGCTTCAGAAAGTATAGTAGATGAAGAACTTGCAAAAGAAAGAGGATTAATTAAAGAAAAGGAAGACCAGATAAAAACCGTACAATATACTGGAAATGAAGAAATTATAAGGGTTAATGTTATCCAAGGTCCTTATGAAATTAATATGGATATTGACAGTATAAACATAGGAAAAAACGAAAAATACAAACTTGGCAAAATAGAAGGAATCGGAGAAAAAGGATTAACTGTTGAACTAAGTCCGCAAGACCTTGAATGGTCTTATGATAGTAATTTAGGTAAAATAGAAGGAGAATACTTTGAATCTTCAGATATAAATGGTGCAGGGTATTTAGAAGGAAGATTGAACGAAGCATATATAAAAATACCTGTAGTCGTAGGACATGGAGAAAAACTATTTAACGGCTTTGAAGATTTAGATGGGTTAAGTTATGAAGAATACCCTAAAGAATCAGGAGGGAGTATGCTTCTATATCCAAGGGCTGTAGAGGGAAGTAATTCTTTAAAACTAAACTACGATTTTACCAGTATGATAGATGGAGATCAAGCTATTGCTTTCGTTAATTTTGGAGAAGAAGGCATAACTCTTCCAAATGATCCAGTTGGATTAAAAATGATGGTTTTTGGAGATAACCAGAGCCATTGGTTAAGAGCTAGAATTATAGATGCAGAAGGAACCATGTATAAGATAGATTTCGCTGAAAAAGTGAACTGGTGGGATTGGAAAGAAGTGACAGCTCAGATTCCAAGAGAAGTTAAATATCCTATAAAACTTCAAAACATATATATAGCAGAAATATACGATGACATGAAAGATGCCGGCAGTATATATTTAGATGATTTAAAATTATTATATCCTATTGATACTGAAGAAAGTAAAAGTCTGGAAAAATCTAAATATACTGATAAATACTTAACTGTACCTGATGACTATGACAATATAATAGAATTTAAAGAAGGTAAAATATATTTAAACGGTAGTGAAAAAGAATTGGAAAACAATCAAAAAGACATAATATACTACCAATTAAATATTAGAGACGGCAGTATATTAGATAAAATTGACAATCTAAAAGAGCTTTCTTCACAAAAAAATAAAAAAATCATAATAAATACGAACAATCCTATTGAAAATTTGTATCAAAATGAATACAATGGATTTGTGAAGTTAATGGAAAAGTCTGTAAAAAACAATAATGAAGTAATCGTAGTTTATAAAGGAGAGTCATCTAACATATATTATGAAAATGGATTCAGATACATTAAATACACAGATGATTTAACCCTATATATAAATAATGGAAATTTTTACTACAAATTTAAATGAGGTATATATGGATAAGAAAGAAATCAGAAAAGTAATATCAAAAAGAAGAAAAAGCATGTCGGAAAATGAAGTAAAAGAAAAAAGTGAAATCATAATAGATAAGCTTATGAACACAGAAGAGTTTAAAAAGGCAAAAAATCTCATGGTTTTCTTGAGTTTCGACAACGAAGTTTATACTTTTGATTTTATAGAAAAGGCCATTAGCATGGGAAAGAAAGTAATTGTCCCATACACGGTAAAAGAAACATACGAAATCATACCGACTCTTCTTAAAAATATAGAAGAGGACCTTGAAGTAAGTACTTATGGATACATGGAACCCAAAAAGGATAAAATCCAGCCGATTTTAGAAGAAAACATTGACATGACTGTAGTTCCAGGACTGGCTTTTGATGAGAAAATGAATAGAATTGGATTTGGAAAAGGATATTATGATAGATATTTAGCTAAAACTAAAAAAGAATCTAAAAACATAGCTATAGCTTATGACTATCAAGTGCTGGAAGAAATCCCTTCGGAAGATTTTGACGTTAAGATGGATTACATAATTACAGAAGAAAAAATATATAAAAATGCAGAGTAATTTCTGCATTTTTTATTGATATATACTGATTGTAAATATCATTGATTAATGTTAGAATAAAAACTCAGGAAGTGGAAAATGAGCAATATTATAGAAAAAATTGAAACAAATATAAAAAAGCACAATTTAATAAAAGAAGGTCAAAATATCATCATAGGATTATCCGGTGGACCGGATTCTGTTATGCTTTTTCACGGATTGAGGACTGTTAAGGAAAAGAAAAACTTTAATATTTATGCAGCTCATATCAATCACCTGTATAGAGGAGAAGATGCTTACAAAGATGAAGAATTCGTTAGAAAGCTCTGCAAAGATTTTAATATCAAACTATATATAAAAAGAAAAAATGCTTCGATATTAGCAAAGGAAAATAAAATTACAGAAGAAGAAGCTGGCAGGGAAATAAGATACGGGTTTTTCAACAAAATCCTTAAGGAAATAGGCGGTGGTCTAATCGCAACGGCACATAATAAAAACGACCAAGCTGAAACCCTTTTACAGAGAATGATTAGAGGTACAGGAATCGAAGGACTGACGGGGATGGACTACAAACAGGACAATATAATACGACCTTTATTAAATATAGATAAAGAAGAAATAATTAATTATCTAGAAACAAATAATTTTAAATACTGTATAGACAAAACAAATGCAGAACCAATCTACGGAAGAAATAAAATACGTCTGGAACTAATCCCATATATTGAAAAAAGATTTAATAAAAATTTTCAGGATACAATATTTAGAATGTCCCAAAATATGAAAGACGATTATAAAATTATAAAGCAGCAGGTAGAGAAAAATTTCTCTGAATGCCTTATTTCAAAAGACCAAGAAAGAATTATATTAGATATAAATACTCTAAAAAATTATTCTAAAGGTATAAGAAGTAGAATACTTAGAAATTCTATAGAACATATAAAGGGAAATAAAATTGATGTTGAAAGAAAACATATTGATTATTTAGATGGATTTATGTTAAAAAAAGAAACAGGAAAATCCATCGACTTAGGAAATAATGTAGTTGGAGAAACATCTTATGATAAATTAATTATTAGAAATAAAGATAGAATTAAGGATTTTGTGTATAATTTAAAGAAGGGTACAAATTTTATACAGGAAATAAATATAAGTATAAAAGTATCTCAAAATGGTAATAATAGTATAAATGAAGATAAGAATTCAATATTAATAGACTCAGATAAAATTAAAGGAAAGCTTAAGGTAAGAAACAGACAAAATGGAGATAAGTTTCAGCCCTTAGGAATGAAGGGCAGCAAAAAAATAAAAGACTACTTTATTGACGAAAAGATACCGGCAAAATTAAGAGATGAAATTCCTTTGGTTTGTGATGATGAAAACATTATTTGGATTGTAGGATATAGAATGAATCATAATTACAGAATAACTGAAAAAACATTAAATACAATAAAAATAGAAATTGTGGAGGTATAATGTGAATCTAGAAAAGGTTACTAAAGAAGTTATGATAAGTGAAGAAGAAATACAGAATAAGGTTAAAGAATTAGGAAAAAAAATAACGGAAGATTATAAGGGAAAAGATCTAGTAGTTATATGTGTATTGAAGGGAGCAATAATGTTTGTTTCCGACTTAATAAAAGAGATTAAAATCCCTTTAGCAATAGATTTTATGGCTGTATCAAGTTATGGTAATTCTACTAAGTCATCAGGAGTAGTAAAAATAATCAAAGACCT